>JAZDJM010000082.1:0-2899 GCA_043804305.1 Bacteroidota bacterium | reverse complement strand
ACATCGATTTCTTTGCAAGCGTCATGAGTAAATAAGGTTCAAGCCCCATAGGACATACAGATACGCAACGTGAACATCGGATGCAATTCAGACTTCCCCGTCTTTGCGCTTCATTTTCAGGCATTAACAAAATTCCAGAAGTCCCTTTTGTAACGGGTACTTCAAGTGAGTTCAATGCTTTTCCCATCATGGGGCCACCGTTAATAATCTTCCCGGTGTCTTCAGGGATACCTCCTGCGGCTTCTATTAATTCTGAAACAGGAGTGCCAATACGAACAAGATAATTTGACGGTCTTTTTATAGATTTTCCAGTGACTGAAACAACGCGTTCAAACAATGGTTTATTTTTCTGAACAGCTTCATAAACAGCGAAGGCAGTGCCAACATTATGAACCACTGTTCCCACATCAATTGGTAAACCGCCTGAAGGAACTTCTCTGTTTATCAAGGCTTTGATAAGTTGCTTTTCTCCTCCTTGCGGGTATTTCACGTATAAGGCATTAACAAAAATTCCGGGATAGTTTTTGACAAGATTTCCAAGATGTTCTATCGCATCAGGCTTATTGCTTTCTATTCCTATCAAAGCTTTATTTACTTTTAATGCTTTCATTAAGATGCTGGTGCCTATAAGTAATTCTTCACCTTTTTCAAGCATTAACCTGTGATCTGATGTAAGATATGGTTCACATTCAACGCCATTAATAATCAACACATCGGCTGTTTTCCCTTTAGGAATAGAAAGTTTCACATGGGAAGGGAATGTTGCGCCACCAAGTCCAACAATACCAGATTCCTGAACTTTGGCAATGATTTCTTCTGTTGTGACTTTAATGTCTTTTATCAAATCCGGGCTACGGTCTATCTTTTCGTCCCATTCATCACCATTTACTTCAATAATAACAGCTTGACGTTTGTATCCGCTGGCATCTATTACCTCATCAACTTTCATTACTTTACCTGATACAGATGAATGAATCGCAGCAGACACAAAACCGCCGGTTTCTGCAATTTTCTGGCCAACTTTTACCGTATCATTTTTATTGACGATCACTTTTGCAGGTGCTCCCAAATGCTGTGAAACCGGAATAGAAACGGTTTTTGGCAATGGAAACATTTCAATGGGGTTTCCTGCTGAAATTTTATTTTCGGGTGGATGTACACCGCCTTTTGCAAATGTCTTCAACGCTAATTCCTCCTAACTTTATTAATTATCAGAAGTTTGATCTTGATTTTCAGCCTTATTTTCCATAGTGGTTTCCTCTGTTTTAGTTGCAACTTTTACCTCAGGTTTTTCAGCTGGTTTATCTTGTTTTACTTCCTTTTTGGGTGGAAAATTTATTTCCAGGATACAATTGGTAGGGCAAACCGGTGCGCATTTTCTACATAATTTACATTTTTCAGGATCGATATAGGCAAGAAAATTTTCAATTTTTATTGCATCAAACTTGCATTCCTTTTCACATTTTACGCATCCTATACATGCTGCAGTACAACTTTTTTTAGCAATTCCACCTTTTTCCTGGTTCATGCAGGCAACATAAATTCTTCGTCCTTTGGGGCCTTTTTTTCTCAATTCAAATAAATTCTTCGGACATGCTTTAACGCAAGCGCCACAAGCTGTACATTTCTCTTCATCAACCACAGGCAAGCCGGTTTCTTCGTCCATATAGAGCGCATCAAAAGTACAAACATCCACACATTCACCCAATCCAAGGCAACCATATTGGCAACCTGTATCACCGCTATAAAGGTTAGAAACGATGGTACAATTAGCTGCACCATCATAAACATTTGTTTTTGGTCTGACTTCGCAAGCACCATTGCATCGAAGAACTGCTATCAAAGGATCTTTGGCACTTGCTTCCATTCCAAGTATTTTTGCCACCTGGGCCATTACTTCATTGCCACCAACAGGACAATTGAGCGCAGAAATGTCATCCGACTTTACCAAAGCTTCGGCAAAATTTCGACAACCTGCATATCCACATCCCCCACAATTGGCCGCAGGTAAAACTTCTTCAACATCATCAATCCTGGGATCTTCATATACCTTGAATTTTTGAGCTATAAAAAACAGTATAACTGCAGCCAAAATACCTACGGAACTTAACATGATGATTGTAAACAATACAGTTTGACTCATATTCAATATAGTTTAAACCAGTTTTCTTAATGTAAAAATAAAATTCTTTTTCAATCTGTCCCTCAGAAAATATAATCCAAAATAATATGGAATAAGCAAAGCAATTGAAATAATACCTGAAAGTAATTCATTGTCTGTTATCTGAAGTAAAATAACAAGTGCAATCATTAATATGATGAATGGAAGGATATAACCAAAAAATAACGCCATGAAACCGGCAGACGGTTCTAAAACAACATCAACCTCCTCTCCCGGACTAACGATACCACAAAAAGTTGTAATATCAATTACTATATCTTTGCTTTCAGTAGTGCCACAAACACTTTTCGCCTGACAGGATGAACAGGCTGCATGAGAGGTAATTTTAACCTTAACAAAATCCTTCTCAACAGACTCAACAATGCCTCTATGTTGTATGGTTGCTGTATCGCTCATAGAAATAGTCAAGGATTTTTACCAACGCACAAAAGTATGTATGTTTAGATAATTTAATGATTAGCACCCATATTTTTTAGAACATATGGTCTAATTTAGTTTGAATTTAAATAAGATGGGAAACAAGTCCCAGGTCAGTAATAAAATTGTGAGAATTAATGAAAAGTGAATAAAATTCTATTTGACATTTATCATTTGATACTATTTATCAAAATTTTTGTTGTCACTTTTTCAGAGCTTAAATTGAAAGAATAGGTTCCAACATGGCATGCCAAAACGTGCTTTTGCTTTTTCCTAGTGAGTCAATTTTGTAAAAATAAT
>JAZDJM010000081.1:0-2551 GCA_043804305.1 Bacteroidota bacterium | reverse complement strand
TAGTCGTCTTGGTCGGTAAGCAAAGCTATAATATCCAACACACTAAACCACCATTTAGCGTTTTGTTCGTCCCAAACGGCTCGCACTTCGCGGTCGTCAAAAAAACGTATGGATATTTTTGCACTACTCAAAATTTAAATGTTGTCTATTCTATCACTCTGTAATTATCCGTGCAAAGTTATGATAATTTTTATCTTTTAGTTGAAGTCTGCGGTGTCTCGTTACAATGAACGCCAACTGGTTCATATAATTAATTACAATAGTGAAATCTAAGAAATTATCCAAATTAATTTGCTGAATCCTTTTTCTCTTCGCAATCACATCCATCAAAACTCTTTTCATATTGTTCAATAGCTTTGTGGCTCATACCCATATTTGAAAATCCACCATCATGATATAGTGTTTGCATAGTAATTTTTTTCGTCAGGTCAGAGAATAAGGCGATACAAAAATTAGCACATTCCTCAGCATTGGCATTTCCAAGAGGTGACATCCGGTCAGAAAAATCAGTCAATGAATTAAAGCCATGAATGACTGTTGATGCAGATGTTTGTGTTGGAGATTGAGATATGGTGTTCACGCTGATTTTTTTTTCACGTCCGAGGATATATCCAAAACTTCGGCTGATAGATTCCAACAAAGCTTTGGCATCAGCCATATCGTTATATCCATACATGGCTCTTTGAGCAGCAATATATGATAACGCAATAACGGAGCCCCATTCATTAATGGCATCCATATTGTTGGCTACTTGCAGCATTTTATGAAACGAAACTGCTGAAGCATCCAATGTTCGCATGTAATAATCATAATTGAGTTTATCATATGTGATCTTTTTTCTCACATTCACTGACATTCCGATAGAATGAAGAATGAAATCAATTTTTCCTCCAAAATGCTCCATTGTCTCGCTAAAAAGCTTTTCAAGGTCTTCATAATTGGTTGCATCAGCGGCTATTAATTTTGCATCGCATTTTTCAGCCAGCTCATTTATTTCGCCCATTCTGATTGAAACAGGCATGTTAGACAAGACAAAACGGGCGCCTTCTTCATGTGCTTTTTCTGCAACTTTCCAGGCGATGGAATGTGAATTAAGGGCTCCAAAAATAATCCCTTTTTTCCCTTCAAGTAAATGATGTGACATAGTTAAAGTGTTATATTAAAACATGAACAAATATAAACATTTAGATAGTATCCGATTTACGATTTTATATTTAATTCAATTTATGCGATGATAAGAATCATTATAAAGCGATAATTTGATGTCTTTAAATAATGATTTCTGTTGTTACTTTTTCTTCTTAAATATCCAGTTTGTGTTATTTAAGATTTAAATTCATGATATAAGTTTTAATTCAGAGATTCAAATGTCAATTTTAGAAATGTTAACCGGAAAAGTAAAATTGACAATATTAGTTCTAAGTCAGATAGCCTAAACAGTTGAAAAAGGAATATGTTTCAAAAATGTTGTCAATTTAAACTTAGATCAAAATTTTTCGATCGGTTTATTTGTTTAATGGTTGAAAATTGCCCAACAAATGCTTTTAAATTATATTGAAAAACCAGAAGTAGTTTTTGTGATATTTTGTTTTATTGGATCAGAAATATTTGAATTACTTAAGAACTTATGAAGCCAGTAAATTTTTGGCATGCTCAATGGCTGCTTCAGTAAGAGATTGGCCGCTCAGCATTTTTGCTACTTCATTTACCCTTTCGTCTGAAGATAAAAGTTCGATATGTGTGCTTGTGTCTTTATTGCCTTCTGTTTTGTAAACTTTGTAATGAAAATCTCCCTTACTGGCAATTTGTGGAAGATGTGTTATGCTGATAACCTGCATATAATTTGACATTCCTTTCATGATCAAGGCCATTTTTTCAGCAATTTCACCTGAAACGCCTGAGTCAATTTCATCAAAAATGATAGTTGGCATTTGGGATGACCTGGCAATAATGTATTTCATAGAAAGCATCAGGCGTGATAACTCGCCTCCCGAGGCAATTTTCGAAATTTCTTCTGCCTCAAGATTTTTATTTGCAGAGAAAAGAAATTTTAACTGATCAATACCCGTAGAGCCAGGTTCAGTCAAACATTCAATTACTATCGAGAATTTGGCATTTGGAATACCTAGTTGTTGTAATATGTATATTACATTTTTTTCAAGTTCAGTGACAAAACTTTTTCGTTGACTGGAAATTTCTTCAGAAAGTTTCTTGACAGATTCAAGTTCCCTGGACAGTGTATTTTCGAGTTCAATGATATCCCGGTCAAAAGACTGAATGGTTTGTAATTTTCTGTCAAGATCTTGCTGGATGGTAAGTAGTTCTGAAATGCTTGTAACATTGTATTTTTGTTGCAAACTGTATATCAGGTTGAGTCTCTCCGTTATGAATTTTATTCTTTCAGGATCGTGTTCGATATCCGTGCTTAGTACTTCAATTTCAGAAATAATATCTTTTAATTCTATCATAACACTTTCAATCCTGTTTAAAAAATCTTTTGATTTAGGATAAAAACCTGTAATTCTGTTAAAACAGTTTTTTACTGAAGTCA
>JAZDJM010000080.1:0-3786 GCA_043804305.1 Bacteroidota bacterium | reverse complement strand
CAAAGAATAAAAGAATGAAAGAGATAGTTTTACACAATAAAAAGTTCGGCATTTCAATTCATGAAAATGAGATTGATAAAGCGATTCAAGGTATAGCCGACAAAATAAATATTGATTTTAAGGATAAAAATCCACTCTTTTTAGTAATTTTAAATGGAGCATTCATGTTTGCTTCAGACTTACTAAAAAAAGTAAATATCAATTGCGAAATCAGTTTTGTAAAATTGTCTTCATACGTTGGCACAAAATCTACCCATGTAGTTCGTGAACTGATTGGATTGGATCAGGCGCTTAATGACCGTTATGTTATTGTAGTTGAGGATATTATCGATACCGGAATTACCATGGAAAATACCATTCATAAACTTAAACAACTACAGGCCGTTGATGTTAGAATTGCCACTTTGCTGTTTAAGCCACTTTCATTTTCGAAGGAATATACTATTGATTATATAGGAATGGAAATTGCCAATGATTTTATTGTTGGTTATGGGCTGGATTACGATGGTTTGGGTAGAAATTTGCCCGATATTTATAAAATAATGGAATAGATTCAAATCTGTATAATTAACTAAAACAATACTTTATTAATTAATTTAAGACTCGAAAATGTTAAATGTTGCATTGTTTGGACCTCCGGGAGCTGGAAAAGGTACGCAGTCGAAAATGCTGCTGCAAAAATACAACCTAACCTATATCTCAACCGGAGATATGCTGCGCAAAGAAATTGCTGACGGTTCAAAACTTGGCCTGCAGGCAAAATCGGTTATCGAAAAAGGAGGTTTAGTTTCAGACGAAATTATCGTTCAACTTATCGAAAAGAGAATTGTTGAAAATACAAATCCAAATGGAATTCTATTTGATGGATTTCCAAGAACAACGGTTCAGGCGTATATACTTGATGGTTTGTTGCTCAGAATGCAATCATCCTTAACCTGCATGATAAGTCTGGAAGTTCCACGCGAAGAACTTGTTAGCCGAATGATGGAGCGTTCGAAAGTAGATGGGCGATCTGATGATACAGCAGAAGTTATCAAATTCAGATTGCTGGAGTATGATAATAAAACAAAACCGGTTGCTGAGTTCTATAAAGCAAAGGGAAAATATGTCCCCATTGATGGAACTGGGAAAATAAAAGATATTTTCGCATCCATAACCGATATCATAAAACAAACCTTGCGCAAAACTTGGATTAATGTTGTGTTATATGGCCCTCCGGGTTCAGGCAAAGGAACTCAGGCCTTAAAACTGGCCAAAAAATATAATTTGGTTTACATATCTACCGGTAAATTACTACGCGAAGAGATGAAAAACAATACCGAGATAGGTCAGCGTGTAGCTCCTTTTATGGAGAAAGGGGAAATTGTACCCGATGAAATTGCCATTACAATTATTGAAAAACGTATTGAGGCCTATCCGGATGCCAATGGTTTTATTTTTAAAGGATTTCCAAAAACAATTGTTCAGGCCTATATTCTGGATGGATTATTACTGAAATTAAACCAGAGTGTTTCTATTGCTATCGGTATGGAAATAAGTACACTTGAATGTTTTAAACGATTGAGCGCCAGAGGTAAAACAGAAAACAGAAGATCCTATGATTCCAGTATGGAACTAATTATCAATCGTTTGGATGAGTTTAGCAACAGAACAAAGGCAGTTGGTGATTATTACGATAAGCATAGTAAATTTATCAGTGTTGATGGGCACGGAACAGAGGAAGAGGTGTTTGACAGGCTTACCGACACCATGGATAAAGCATTGCTTCAAAGCCGATAAACCGTAGAATAAATAGAAAGTGAATTCAAATTTTGTAGATTACATAAAAATTTATTGTCGCTCCGGAAAAGGAGGCGCCGGGTCGGTGCATTTTAGGAGAGAAAAATACATACCCATGGGTGGTCCCGACGGCGGCGATGGAGGCAAAGGCGGCGATGTTATTGCAGTAGGAAATCAAAATTTATGGACGCTCTTGCATCTGCGTTATACTCGGCATTTGAGGGCTGAATCGGGCGAAAAAGGTGGAGCTTCAAAAAGTACAGGTGCCAGTGGTTCTGATGTGTATGTTGAGTTGCCATTAGGCACTGTTTGTAAGGATTATGAAACAGGCGAGATATTATGTGAAGTAATCGAAGACGGAGAGAAACATATTTTGCTTTCCGGTGGCCGTGGTGGTTTAGGCAACGATCATTTTAAAACATCAACAAATCAGGCTCCGGAATATGCACAACCCGGCGAACCTTTTCAGGAAAAAGAAATATTGTTTGAATTAAAAATGCTCGCCGATGTGGGTCTTGTGGGCTTTCCAAATGCCGGAAAATCAACACTCTTATCTGTTTTGTCGGCAGCAAAGCCCGAAATTGCTGATTACCCTTTTACAACTTTAGTTCCTAATCTCGGAATCGTAAGCTACCGCGATAACTTATCTTTTGCAATGGCCGATATTCCGGGAATTATAGAAGGAGCACATCTTGGAAAAGGTTTAGGATTGAGGTTTTTGCGTCATATCGAAAGGAATGCCGTTCTATTGTTTTTAGTACCTGCCTCAAGTGATAACATACTTAATGAATATGAAATTCTGCTGAATGAATTGCGCGAATTTAATCCAGAACTCCTCGATAAGGAAAGATTGTTGGTAATTTCAAAATCTGATATGCTTGATAAAGAACTTGAAATGTTGATGAGCCGGGAACTAAAGGGTATTCCGCATTTATTCATATCTTCAGTTGCTCAAAAAGGTTTGATGGAATTAAAAGATCAACTTTGGACTTTAATCAAGAAAAATAAATAATCGAATGCTCGACTTCTTTAATGAAATTGACACCCGGGTCTTTATATTTCTTAACAGCCAGCATAATGGTTTTTTTGATTTTATTATGTGGTGGTTAAGCGATAAATTAATTTGGATTCCATTCTATTTGATATTGCTCTATTTCCTGATAAAGAATTATAAATGGGAAGCTCTGCCAATATTGTTAACTCTTGCTATTTTAATTGCATTAAGTGATCAAGCTTCAGGATTCATTAAAAATTCTGTTGGCCGGCTAAGGCCTTCACATAACTCGGATATTCAGAGTCAGGTTCATACACTAAATGGATATTTGGGTGGTAGTTTTGGTTTTGTTAGCTCCCACGCATCGAATAGTTTTGCCCTGGCTATGTTTCTTTCACACTTTTTAAACAACAAGATTAAGCATTTTGCTCCGCTTATATTTACTTGGGCGGTTCTGGTTTCATACAGCCGGATTTATCTTGGAGTTCATTTTCCGGGAGATGTAATTGGCGGAATTCTTCTTGGATTTTTACTGGCATGGATGATGGTAAATATCTACAAGCGAATAATAAAAAAGACCTGTTTCTCAGAGTATTGTTAATATGCCGGGTTTTGATGATAAATATGGCCTTGAACTAATTTTTGAAGACAATCATTTGTTGGTTATTAATAAAAAACCCTCACAGATTGTTCAGGGAGATAAATCCGGAGATAAGCCATTAACCGAACTTATTAAAGAGTATTTAAAAGAAAAATACAATAAACCCGGCAATGTTTATCTCGGTTTAATTCATCGGATTGATAGGCCAACCAGTGGTTTAGTTGTATTTGCAAAAACAGAAAAAGCAGGAATCAGGCTTTCAAAAATTTTTAAGAACAGGGAACTGAGAAAAAAATATTGGGCAGTTGTACAAAAAACTCCATCCGAAACGGAAGGTATTTTAGTTCATTATTTAAAAAAGAATGAAGTTAAAAATAAATCGTTTGTGGTTAAAGAGAATACTGCTGGTGCG
>JAZDJM010000079.1:0-11573 GCA_043804305.1 Bacteroidota bacterium | reverse complement strand
TTTTCTTTAATTCATTTTCACGACGGGCTGTAACAATTACTCTTGCACCTTCTTGAATCAGTTCTTCTGCAATAGCACGTCCAAATCCGCTGGCGGCACCACATACCAAAAAGCTTTGATTTTTAATATTGAGGTTCATTTCTTCTTTTTTCACAAAAGTAATTACAAATTTTTTATTATGATGTAAGCTGGAGCAATCGAAAAATGCCGAAAGGTATCATAAAGAAAATTTATTCTGTCGAAACGGCAATATATCAAGTTCATAGACAAGGAAAAGGGAGTCAAATGTATTGTCAGTATTGAATAATATAATTCAAACATCCGATTTTTTTATACATTTGTGCTAATCTGAAAAAAGCTATGACACTCTTAGGAAGTTTGATTAAAAGTGCCTATACCATTTGGAATGGGCCGGTTGAATTAAAGCAAAAATACATTTTACCCGAAAAAGCACAGGAAAAGCAACTTTTAAGATTATTGCGAAAAGCTAAGCATACAGCCTTTGGCGAACATTATCATTTTTCAAAAATCCTGGCTTCAAAGAATATTTTAGAAGCGTTTAAAACAAATGTTCCTGTACACGACTATTCTTCCATGTATAAACATTGGTGGTACAGATCGTTAAATGGCGAAACTTATGTAACCTGGCCGGGAAAAGTTAAGTATTTTGCATTAAGCTCAGGTACTTCTGAAGCTTCGAGTAAGTATATTCCGGTAACCGACGATATGCTTCGAAGTATTAAAAGAGCCAGTATCCGGCAATTGGTCAGAATGGTTCAATATGATTTTCCTTTGGATTTTTACGAAAAAGGAATGTTGATGATTGGCGGCAGCACGCATTTACAATACAACGGAACCTATTATGAAGGCGATTTATCGGGCATTACTGCCGCAGGAATTCCATTCTGGTTTCAGCATTTTTATAAGCCCGGAAAAAAAATATCTAAAACAACAGATTGGAATACCAAACTCGAAGAAATCATTGAAAAAGCCCCGGATTGGGATATTGGCGTGGTTGTAGGAGTTCCGGCATGGGTTCAAATCCTTCTCGAAAAAATCATTGAAAGATATAATTTAAAGACCATTCACGATATTTGGCCGAATCTTGGAGTATATGTACACAGCGGTGTGGCTATTCATCCTTACCTAAAAAGCTTTGAAAAACTTTTTGGAAAAGAAATAATTTTCAACGAATCTTATCTGGCTTCCGAAGGATTTATTGCATTGCAAAAACGCAAAAATATTGCCGGCATGGATTTGCAGGTAGATAATGGCATTTTCTACGAATTTGTTCCTTTTAACGATGAAAATTTTGATGAAGACGGTAATTTAAAGAAAAACCCGCAAGTTTATTCCTTTTGCGAAGCTCTTGAAAACAAGGAATATGCCTTATTGCTTTCAACCAATGCCGGCGCATGGCGATATTTAATTGGTGATACTGTTAAAATATTGAACAAAAAACACGGCGAAATTATAATTACCGGTCGGACAAAACATTTTTTAAGCATATGTGGCGAACATTTGTCGCTCGAAAATATGAGCCGTGCCATTGAATTGCTTCAGGCCGATTTAAGTATTGAAATAAACGAATTTACGGTATATGCTTTCCGTTATCAAGGAAGATTTGCACACCAGTGGTTTATTGGTACTGACCAGAAAATAAATAACGAAGAAGCTGCGAATCTGCTGGATAAGCACTTAAAGAACCTAAACGATGATTATCGGGTAGAACGTCTGGAAGCCATAACACAGGTATTTGCAAAGGCCGTTTCTCCAAAAATTTTCCTTGCTTATATGGAAATGAAAGGAAAAATGGGAAGTGCCAATAAGTTTCCTCGTGTCTTAAAAAATGGCCGCATCGAAGAATGGGAAAACTTTTTAAAAACACAAAATTATTGATTGATGCATTCGTTATTCGAAGGAATAATACTTGGTTTTACCCTCGCTTTCTTTTTTGGATTTGGGCCTGCATTCTTTTCCTTAATCCAAACCGGAATTCATAGGGGTTTTACCAAAGGACTATTTCTTGCTATCGGAATTTTTCTCAACGATTTGGTATTTATAAGTTTATCTATTTTGGGAGCACATGCTATTACGAACAATATGGCAAAATATCAGTTATTGGGTATTTTTGGCGGAATAGTATTGATCATTTTCGGAATCGTTTCCTATCGTCATAAGGTTTATTTAAATAATAATAAGGAAGAAATAATCTCCAACGGTCCACCATTATTTGCTTTCTTACTTAAAGGATTTTTACTGAATCTTGCTAATCCGTTTGTTTGGCTTTTTTGGCCCACAGTAGTTTTAGGAATTGCGGCCCCTTTTATCAGCGAAACAAACGATATGATTCTTTTCTTTTCAGGTACCTTATTTGTTGTTTTGCTAACAGACATTGTTAAAGTTTATTTAGCCTCCCGCATAAAACGTTTTATAACTGCAAAATTTCTGACTTTGGTAAATCGTGGCGTTGGTGTTAGTTTAATTATTTTTGGTATAGCACTGATTGTGCGTACATTAATTGTTGCAGATTTAATCTAGAATCAAAAAAATAACCTCAATAAATCTGTTTATATCAAAATTTCTATATATTTGTCACAGAATTCAAATATCCTACCATTTTATGGCATATTTGATTTATAAAGAAGAGCGAAGAGACCAGGCTCAATGAAACTCTGGCAACCTGCCTTTTGGAAAGGTGCCAATACCTGGATTCAGCAAAAAGAGCTGGATGATTATAAATGAATTAAGCTGTATGAAAACAAAAACAACTTCAATTAAGTACAATTATCTCTCGAATAGGTCTATGCGCATGCGCTAGCGTAAAGTCTGGTTTATTCTATAAATTAGTGCTTTACGCAAAACAAGACAAACGTCGATGTACCTTTGTGTGTAGTATTTTGGTACTATACAAATTGTTGGCAAGGCAATTGAAAATAAACAGAAAACAACAAATGATGATAAATATAAAAGACGAAATAAAAAAAAGAGTGCTTGTTCTCGATGGAGCCATGGGAACAATGATTCAAAATCATAAATTAACGGAGAAGGATTTTCGTGGAAGCCGTTTTGCAAATTGGCCTGTAGATGTTAAAGGAAATAACGATTTGCTTAATTTAACGCAACCTCAAATTATTCAGGATATTCATGAGAAATATCTGGAAGCCGGTGCCGATATTATCGAAACAAATACGTTTAACGCCAATGCTATTTCATTGGCAGATTATCAGATGCAAGAGTTGACCTATGAAATAAATCTTGCCGCGGCACAAATTGCCCGTAAAGCAGTTGATAAATTCAATGCAATTACTCCGGACAAACCAAGGTTTGTTGCAGGTATTTTAGGCCCAACCAATAAAACGGCTTCACTTTCGCCCGATGTTAACGATCCGGCCTACAGAGCTGTAAGTTTTGATGAGTTGAAAACCATCTATTTTGAAGAAGCGAAAGCCCTTTGGGATGGAAATATTGATGTCTTTCTTGTAGAAACTATTTTTGACACACTCAATGCAAAAGCGGCATTGTTTGCACTTGAAGAATTGTTTGAACTAAAAAACGAGAAACTTCCTGTAATGGTTTCGGGTACTATTACAGATGCAAGTGGTCGAACGCTTTCAGGCCAAACTTTGGAAGCATTTTTAAATTCAGTTTCACATATAGAACTTCTGAGCATTGGATTAAATTGTGCTTTGGGCGCAGAACAGCTCCGACCTTATGTTGAAGAGCTTTCCGAAAAATCATCGTTTTATGTCAGTGTTCACCCCAATGCCGGATTGCCCAATCAATTTGGCGAATACGATGAAAGCCCGGAAAAAATGGGGCATCATATTCATGATTTTCTAAATCACAATTTTGTAAATATTGTTGGTGGTTGTTGCGGAACAACTCCTGCCCATATTCGTGAAATGGCAAAATATGCAGAAAAGGCAAAAGTTAGAGTGTTGCCAAAATTAATAACAGAAACACGCCTGAGCGGACTGGAACCATTAAAAATTAGCAAAACCGTAAATTTTGTAAATATCGGCGAACGAACAAATGTAAGCGGCTCCCGAAAATTTGCCCGTTTGATTGGTGAAAAAAATTACGAAGAAGCATTGAGTGTTGCCCGGAATCAGGTTGAAGGCGGAGCTCAAATTCTGGATGTTTGCATGGACGATGCCATGCTGGATGCTGAAAAAGAAATGACTGTATTCCTCAACCAATTGGCCTCAGAACCTGATATAGCACGCATTCCGATTATGATCGACAGTTCAAAATGGAGTGTTATCGAAGCCGGATTAAAATGTGTGCAGGGAAAAGCTATCGTAAATTCTATCAGTTTAAAAGAAGGCGAAGCTGCTTTTTTGGCTCAGGCAAAAAAAATAAAGCGTTATGGTGCAGCCGTTATCGTAATGGCATTTGATGAAAAAGGACAAGCAGCCGATTATGAAACAAAAATTGCTATTTGCGAACGAGCTTATCGTTTATTGGTCGATAAAGCAAGTTTTGCTCCCGAAGATATTATTTTCGATCCAAATATTTTAACTATTGGAACAGGAATAAAAGAACACAATAATTATGCACTCGATTTTATTAAAACTGTAAAATGGATTAAGGAAAACCTGCCGCACGCAAAAGTTAGCGGCGGAGTGAGTAATCTGAGTTTTGCGTTTCAGGGCAATAATTCAGTGCGTGAGGCCATGCATTCTGCTTTTCTGTATCATGCAATAAATGCAGGCTTGGATATGGCAATTGTAAATCCCGCTATGCTTCAAATTTACGATGAAATTCCAAAAGATCTGTTGGTATTGGTCGAAGATTTAATCCTGAACAGGAGGATAGATGCAACCGATCGGATTTTGATTTATGCACAAAACAACCTGAATGAGAATACAGTTAAAAGTGAACTGCAAGTTTTGGAATGGCGAAATGAAAGCGTTGAAAATCGTTTGGCTCATGCACTGGTAAAAGGCATTACCGATTATATTGACGAAGATTTAAATGAAGCTCGGAAAAAATTTGAATTTGCCTTGCACATTATCGAAGGCCCATTGATGGATGGAATGAATGTAGTTGGCGATTTATTTGGATCAGGAAAAATGTTTCTCCCTCAGGTGGTTAAAAGTGCGCGTGTTATGAAAAAGGCGGTGGCTTATCTGCTTCCATTTATCGAAAGTGAAAATGCCGGCGAAAAAACAACAGCCGGAAAAGTGCTTCTGGCCACAGTTAAAGGCGATGTTCATGATATCGGAAAAAATATTGTCGGTGTTATTTTGAGTTGCAATAACTTCGAAGTGATAGACTTGGGTGTAATGGTTCCAACAGAAAAAATCATCCAAACTGCTATAAATGAAAAAGTTGATATCATTGGATTAAGCGGTTTGATCACGCCTTCTCTGGAAGAAATGGTGCATGTGGCCGCCGAAATGCAAAGGAGAAACTTAAATATTCCGTTGATTATTGGCGGAGCAACTACTTCCGAAATTCACACTGCCGTAAAAATTGCACCTGCCTATCAAAATGCAGTTGTGCACGTGCGCGATGCCTCACGATCTGTGCAAGTTACCAGTCAATTAATTTCTGCTACGCATAAAGATAAATTTCAAAAAGAAATTGATAGTCATTACGAAAATTTACGTCAAAAACACGCCATAAACAAAAAGGATAAAAAGCTGCTTACACTGGACGAAGCACGCCAAAATGCTTTTCAGATAAAAGCGGAAAGTGCCGATGTTGTTCGTCCCAAAAATTGTTGTGTTCAGGTAAAAAGCTTTAGCGTTTCCGAATTAAGGCCTTGGATAGACTGGACTTTCTTTTTCCATGCCTGGAAAATAAGCGGAAAATATCCTGCCATTTTTGATGATCCGATAAAAGGTATTGAAGCCCGTAAACTTTGGGAAGACGGACAAATTATTTTAAACCAACTGGAATTAGACAGTCGGATTAAACCAAAAGCTGTTTTTGGACTTTTTCCTGCTGGCAAGAAAGAGGAAACCGTTTTTGTTTTTGAAGATGAAGAACATACAAATGAACTGGCTCGATTCCAATTTCTACGCAATCAGGAAATAAAGGATGAAGGCATATTAAATCTGTCTTTGGCTGATTTTATTCTTCCGGAAAACGAATCCGGAACTGATTATATTGGTGCTTTTGTAGTAAGTACAGGAAATGGGACCGACCACCTCAGTCAACAATATTTGAATCAAAACGACGATTACAACAGCATTATGGTAAAAGTTTTGGCAGATAGATTGGCCGAAGCGATGGCCGAACTTTTGCATTTTCAGATTCGAACGGATTATTGGGGATATTCACCCAACGAAACCGCCGACATCAAAAATATCATTAGAGAGAAATATCGGGGAATTCGTCCGGCACCGGGTTATCCGGCTTGCCCTGAACATTCAGAGAAAAAAGTTCTTTTCGATTTGCTCGATGTTGAAAAAAATATTGAAGTTCAGCTTACTGAAAACTACGCTATGAATCCTCCGGCCAGTGTTTCGGCGTATTATTTTGCACATCCAAAAAGCCAGTACTTCAATGTTGGGAAACTTGCTGAAGATCAGATACTAGACTATGCTACACGAAAAAACATTTCCCTGTCCAGAGCTAAAAGCCTATTAAGTCATAATCGCTAAAAAACAGAACAGCATGAAAGTTACAGAACATATACAAAAATCACAGAAAACTCTATTTTCATTTGAGCTTTTACCTCCTTTAAAAGGCGAACAGTTCAGTCATATTGAAGATAAAATAAATCCCTTATTGGAATTCAATCCGGCATATATCAATATTACTTACCATCAGGAAGAAATTGAATATGTGAATTTAGCCGGTGGATTATTACGAAAGCGAACTGTCCGTAAGCGGCCGGGAACTGTCGGAATTTCTTCAGCTATACAGTATAAAACAGGAATAGATGTAGTTCCGCATTTAATTTGCGGAGGATTTACACGCGAAGTTACTGAAAATGCGTTAATTGACCTGCATTTTTTGGGTATCAATAATCTGTTGCTTTTGCGTGGCGATGCTCCTGCCGGCCAAAAATACTTCATTCCCGATCCTGATGGAAATAATTATGCCGTTGATTTAGTAAGTCAGGTTAGTAATTTAAATAAAGGAATTTACCTTGAGGAAGGACTCGAGAATGCGCATCCAACAAACTTTTGCATTGGTGTTGCCGGATATCCGGAAAAACATCCTGAGGCTCCAAATCAAGATAGCGATTTATTGCATTTAAAAGCCAAAGTAGATGCCGGAGCTGAATACATTGTAACACAAATGTTTTTCGACAATCAAAAATATTTTGATTTTGTAAAGAGATGTCGTGATGCCGGTATCGAAGTGCCGATAATTCCGGGATTGAAACCATTATCCACAAAAAATCAGTTGATTACACTGCCTCAAACCTTTCATGTAGATATTCCGCAAGGTTTGGCTGCCGAGGTTCAAAAATGCAAGTCAAAGAAATCGATTTATGAATTGGGTATTGAATGGAGCATTGCTCAAAGTAAAGAATTAATTGCGGCAAAAGTGCCTGTTCTGCATTACTATACCATGGGAAAATCTGAAAATATTAAACGTATTGCTGAATCAATTTTCTAACAAAAAAAATTAATATACAAGTGTTAAAAAAGATCATCAGGAAGAAAATAAAACCTAAAAAATCATACTGAAAATAGCCATTCCATAATTGAATCTGAAATCAACTTTTTTTGATACTTTTAATAATTTCATAAAAAACAGAATATGAGTATCATACAAAATGTTTTTTAGTCAAAAGTTTCAACAATTTTATTAAAATCCCTGTTCAAAAAAAATGATAATTTTTAAGCCGATTATTTAAAAAAAATATAACATTGCAAAATATTTGGAGTGATAAATTAATTATTAATAAACACAATTAAATCGTCTAATATTTTCAGTAGAAAAGAGATGAAAACAAAAAACGCACAAATGTCGATTTCTTCATTATCGCATGAGGAATTTGACGAACCTCCGCCTTCCGGATCCGTTTTCAGGAAAAACAAAAACAACATCAAGCCTTTATTCGATTTAAAAATCAATAGTTTTTCAATATCTGAAAATTCCATTGAGTTTAAAAATCGTTATTTCCCAAAGGCAACAATTGCTGAATGGAATGATTGGAAATGGCAAATAAGAAACGGTTATACTTCTTTTGAGCAATTGGAACAGATTTTACAACTTTCCGACGATGAAAAAGGATTCAAGGAGCAATCGCTGAATTTACCCATTCGGATTACGCCCTATTACGCCAGTTTGTTCTATAAATTTGATTCCTTGCAACCGCTTCGCAAAACAATGGTTCCGGTTTTGGATGAGTTAAAAGTTTCTCCCGGAGAAGAATCCGATCCGCTGGGAGAAGAAAACGACAGCCCTGTTCCATTATTAGTACATCGTTATCCCGATAGGGTATTGTTTACTGTAACCGGATTCTGTTCTGCATTTTGCCGATATTGCACGCGTTCGCACATGGTATCCAAAAAGGATAAAATGCATGCTTCAACAGCCCAGATTGATGCTGTGGTTAATTACCTGAAAAATCATTCTGAAGTTCGAGACGTTATTATTTCCGGAGGCGATCCGCTAACTCTTTCTGATGAACGTTTGGAGTATATTTTATCGCGTTTAAGAGCAATCAAGCATATCGAATTTATTCGAATTGGTACAAAAATACCTGCCGTTATGCCAATGCGAATAACACCTGCATTTACTCAGATGATACGAAAATATCATCCTGTATTTATGAGTTTGCATTTTACGCATCCCGATGAATTAACACCCGAAACGCAACAAGCTTGCAATCGGCTTGCAGATGCCGGAATTCCGCTGGGAAGTCAAACCGTTTTGCTTCAGGATGTGAATAACAATGTTGAGGTCTATAAAAAACTGGCACATGAACTTTTGAAAGTTAGAGTACGTCCGTATTATTTGTACCAATGCGATCCAATTCCGGGGTCTTCGCATTTTAGGACAAAAGTAGAGGATGGCCTCGATATCATTCGCGGAATGCGAGGATTTACCTCCGGCTATGCTATTCCTCAATTTGTTATTGATGCACCAAGAGGCGGAGGGAAGATTCCTTTATTGCCTGAATATGTCGTGGCCAAGGAAAATGGGGATATTATTTTACGGAATTATCAAAATAAACTCTTTAAATACCCAGATTATACATAAAACAAAGAAATAAAAGGCTTGTCATAATTCTCTATAGCTTAAAATTTTAGGGTATTTTCGTGGTTTGGCGCTTTGGTGGCAAAAAATTAAGCCGTTAAAATCACAAGCTTGGACAGAAATAATACAAAATATCAAAAATAATTAACCGAAAAATGAAAATAGGCTTAACCTATGATTTGCGTTCCGAATACCTGAAAATGGGTTTTTCTGAAGAAGAAACTGCAGAATTTGATCAGGAAGGAACGATTGATGCCATCGAAAACACTTTAAATAAACTCAATTACCAGACTGAAAGAATTGGTCATTTAAAACAGTTGGTCAGCAGCTTAGCCAATGGCGAAAAATGGGATTTGGTTTTTAATATTTGCGAAGGAATGTACGGAAACGGCCGCGAAGCGCAAGTTCCGGCACTGCTCGACGCGTATGCAATTCCTTATGTATTTTCTTCACCTTTGGTTTTAAGTTTAACCTTGGATAAAGCTTTGACGAAACGGGTAATTCGTGATGCCGGCCTTGCAACGCCTGATTTTTATATTGTGAACAGGCCTTCGGATATCGAAAAGATAAAACTAGAATTTCCTTTATTTGCAAAACCAATGGCTGAAGGAACGGGAAAAGGAATTAACGGAAATTCGGTAATCAACAATAAGGCTGAGCTTAAGGATAGGTGCACTTCTCTTTTAAATGAATTTAAACAAGCCGTTCTCGTAGAAACATTTATGAGCGGGAGAGAATTTACAACCGGCATAGTTGGTACCGGTGAAGAAGCCCGCGCTGTAGGCACTATGGAAATTATTTTGAAAGAAAATGCCGAAAAAAATGTGTATTCTTATACAAATAAAGAAGAATGTGAAACTTTAATTGAGTATAAACCAACATTTGGCAAGGAAAAAGAAATGTGTGAACAACTGGCATTGGAATCATATAAACTACTGGGCTGCGAAGATGCCGGACGGGTTGATATACGAATGGATAAAAACGGAATTCCAAATTTTCTGGAAATAAATCCTTTAGCCGGAATACATCCTGAACATTCCGATCTACCGATTTTATGCACCTTGAATGGTATTTCGTATATCGAACTAATGAAAATGATTATGGATTCGGCCACAAAAAAAGTGAAATTTTAATCTTAAATTCTGATAGTCTAATAGTATAGTGAATTTTAGTGTTTTGTTGCATTGGTGGCGAAAAAAGCCACAAAAATACCAAAACACAAAATTTTACGTAAAAAACAGATTATAAAAAGCTATTATTGGTTCTTCAAAATGTTCTACGTTAAAAAAAGCGATTAAATGAGTTCAAAAAAAGCGGTAATCTTAATAAATGCTTTATCGGCAAATGCGGATAAAGACGAGTTGGACGTTTTGGATCAGGCTAATTTTGTAGAGAAAGCCTTTGAAAAATTAGGCTATCAGTCTGAACGATTATTTATGGATTTGAATTTAGCCAAAACCTCTGAACAACTAAGCAAAATTCGCCCTGATTTGGTTTTTAACCTCGTAGAAAGTATTGATAAAGATGCCCAACTTATTCATTTGGCGCCGTCGCTTTTAGAGCATTTAAAAATTCCTTTTACGGGTTGCCGTTCCGAAAGCATGTTTATCACCAGCAACAAAACACTCACAAAAAAAATACTGCTTGCATCCGGTTTACCCAGTCCAAAACAAATTGAAAATTTGGATAATCAGGAAATCGATTCCACGCTGAATTATATTGCCAAACCGGTTTGGGAAGATGCATCCGTAGGAATTTCAGACGAAAATGTACTGCCCGGAAAGCGTGAAACGATTCAGAAATTTATAGATAAAAATCCCGACAGGCAATTTTTCTTTGAAGAATATATTCCGGGGAGAGAATTTAATATTTCGGTATTGGGTGGAAAAACAGGAGCTGAAGTGCTTCCGATTCCTGAAATTATTTTTGAAAATTTTCCGGACGAAAAACCGAAAATTATTGGCTATGCTGCCAAATGGGATGAAGCTTCATTTGAATATCACCATACAAACCGACAATTTGGATTGGAAAAAGCAGAACCCGAACTGGCCAATAAACTCAGGAAAATTTGTTTGGATTCCTGGAATTTGTTTAAGCTGAAAGGATATGCCCGTGTCGATTTAAGAGTTGATAAATACGGAATGCCCTGGATACTTGAAATCAATGCAAACCCTTGCCTGTCGGAAGATGCCGGTTTTTATGCCGCAACCAAAGAGGCCGGATATGATTTTTCAGAAGTTATAAAACGAATAATTGAAGACGCATGGAAATAGGCAATTATACTTACAGACAAGAAGTAAAATCTTCAGATCCTGAGATAATTAGAGGAATTGTAACTTCATCCGGCTTTTTTAATCCCGAAGAGATTGAAATAGCCGTTGAATTAGCCGATGAATTTT
>JAZDJM010000078.1:0-2516 GCA_043804305.1 Bacteroidota bacterium | reverse complement strand
TCCTCGGTTTGAGTTGTTTCTGTTTGAGCTTTTGAAAATGAAATTGTAAATGCAATTAAAGCAGTAAGTAAAAAAATCTTTTCATGGTAGTTGGTTTTTATAATGATAGCCAAATTACTAATTATAAATAGTCAAGCCAATAAAATCCAAATATATTTTTTTATTTGTGTAGATTTTAACAAAAAGTTTTCGAAAAATCTTTTTGAAGAAATAAATGATGAGAATAAGTAATAATCCCAATCCTAAAACATAAAAAATCATTAAAATTGTACTTTAATAGATAAGAATGAAAGCAGAAGAGGCTAAAACAAGAATAGAATACTTAAGCGCTGAGATTGAAAAACACAATCAACTGTATTACAATCAGTCAAGTCCAATAATTAGCGATTATGATTTTGATATGTTGTTAAAAGAGTTGATACTGCTCGAAAATGAATTTCCTCAGTTTAAATTGATCGATTCTCCGACTCAAAGAGTAGGAGGCAATGTTTCAAAATTTTTCGAACAGCATATTCATAAATTCCCGATGCTTTCGTTAGGAAATACGTATTCAGAAGAAGAACTCAGTGATTTTGATCAGCGGGTCAAAAAGTTTGCCAATATAGCGGAAGTCGATTACGTTTGTGAACTGAAATATGATGGCGTTGCAGTAAGCCTTATCTACGAAAATGGCATTTTAATAAAAGCGGTAACCCGTGGCGATGGTGTAAAAGGCGACATTGTTACGGACAACATTAAAACCATCCGCTCTATTCCTCTTAAAATCGAACAGCAAGATTGCCCAAAAGAAATGGAACTGAGGGGAGAGGTTTTGATCCCGAAACAAGCTTTCCTGAAATTAAATGCTGAACGTGTGGAAATTGGAGAAGCTCCGTTTGCAAATCCAAGAAATTCAGCTTCAGGAAGCATAAAAATGCAAGATTCGGCGCAGGTTGCCAAAAGGCCTTTAGAATGTTTTGTGTACCATGTTTTAAGCAATGAGTTAAACTTTGAAACACACTATCAGAGCCTCGAATTCGCCAGAAAGAAAGGATTTAATGTTCCAACAACCATTGCTCGCTATAAGAAAATGGATGGCGTTTTTAATTTTATAAAAGAATGGCACAAAGCTAAAGATGAGCTCGATTTTGAAATTGACGGGGTGGTAATTAAAGTCGATGATTTTAATTTGCAGAAAAAATTAGGATTCACGGCAAAATCACCACGCTGGGCAATTTCGTATAAATTTAAAGCCGAAAGAGGCGAAACAAAACTCCTTTCTATTGATTATCAGGTTGGAAGAACTGGCGCAATAACGCCGGTGGCTAATTTGAATGCAGTTCAACTGGCCGGAACTATTGTTAAAAGGGCAACACTGCATAATGCTGATATCATTGATCAACTGGATATTCGCATAAATGATATGGTTTATGTTGAAAAAGGCGGTGAGATAATTCCTAAAATAGTTGGTGTTAATACTTCCGTGCGTTCACCTGAAAGCAAGAAAATTAGTTTCATAGAAAATTGCCCTGAATGTAATATGCCTTTGGTTCGGAATGAAGGTGAAGCCAATCATTATTGCCCGAATGAAATGAATTGTCCGCCACAGGTAAAAGGCCGTATTGAGCATTTTATCTCACGCAAAGCGATGAATATAGATAGTTTGGGCGAAGGAAAAGTAGAGATGCTTTACGATAAGGGTTTTGTCAGAAATATTTCCGATTTATACAATTTGAAATATGACGATCTGATTGGAATGGAAAAGCAATTTAAATCGGAGGATGGCCAAAAAGGTAAAACGCTGAGATTTAGAGAAAAAACCGTGGAGAATATTCTTTCAGGAATCGAGAAATCTAAAGAAATTCCTTTTCCAAAAGTGCTTTTTGCAATTGGAATACGTTATGTTGGAGAAACTACTGCTAAAAAGCTTGCGCAGCATTTTAAAAACATTCAAAACATTCAAAATGCCGATTTTGATGAATTGAATGCTGTTGATGAAATAGGGGAAAAAATTGCACAAAGTGTAATTTCTTATTTTTCAACAGAAGCAAATAAAATTGAACTTAACAAACTTATAAATGCCGGTCTTAAATTCGAATTAGAACAATCTGCCGATCAGTTAAGCAATTTACTTGATGGGAAATCTTTTGTTGTAAGCGGCATTTTTAATCAGTATTCCAGAGATGAACTAAAAACACTCATTGAACAAAACGGAGGTAAAAACCTGAGTTCGATATCAAGCAAAACGGATTTTGTTTTGGCCGGCGAAAATATGGGTCCTGCAAAACTTAAAAAAGCAGAATCGCTTGGAATTAAAATAATTTCAGAACAGGATTTTGAAAAAATGATAAATGCTTAAGATTGAAAGGGTAATTTAACCAAAAACGAACTTCCTTTTTCTAATTCGCTTTTTACACTAATTTCGCCATGAAGTTGTTTAATCGCTTTGCTTAATATGGATAATCCCATTCCGGTTCCTTCAATATTTGTAACATTTTTAGCCCTGTAAAAAGAATCAAATATCATCGATACCGTTT
>JAZDJM010000077.1:0-8963 GCA_043804305.1 Bacteroidota bacterium | reverse complement strand
GGGTCTTCAGGCAGCTTTTCTACACTTCGCAGCAGATAATGCAGTATTGAGCAGAAATAATAAAGTAATTCACGGAAAATCAGCAATCAAAGAATATTTTGAATCACAAACACTTAAAAACGTAAATCTTCAATGGAAACCCGACTTTATTGATGTTTCAAAATCAGGAGATATGGCCTATACCTATGGCAAATACACCATGTCAGCAATTTCTCCCGAAGGCGACAGCATCAATGCGCAAGGCATTTTCCATACAGTTTGGAAAAAACAGAAAGACAATTCGTGGAAATTTGTTTGGGATTAAGTCCAACGTTATTCTATGCCTTTTAATAAAAAAATGCTTTTTGATTGAAAGAAAAATATTTCTGCAAAAAAAATTAGGTATATAAAAAAATAGTCTACATTTGCTCCATAAGAAAAAAGAAATGATCAATATCACCAATAATCTTTCCAATAATAATTCCAATAATACCATTGCGAATCAGGAAAGCTATTAGGTGAATAACATAAAAACACTTTCAAAGCCTTCCGAAAACCGGGAGGCTTTTTTGTTTAATGCAATTAGAATAATACGAATGAAAAAAATAAATAATAACAATAATAATCCTCATCCTTAGCAGGTTGCAATTATTATATTGTTATAGCCTGCCCTAGAAGCAGGCTTTTTTTTTTTTGAAACTAACTAAATAAATCTATAAACAATGAAAAACGGAATTTTAAAAACAGAACAGGCCATTAGTTTGGTAAAAGAAACTTTTTCGGCAGAATTATGCAGAGCATTAAATTTAAGTAAAATCTCTTCGCCAATTGCGGTTTTAGATGGAACCGGAATCAACGACGATTTAAACGGTTTCGAAAAAACCGTAAAATTTTCATTAAAAGCCTTGAACCAACAGCAGGCGGTTATTGTAAATTCGCTGGCCAAATGGAAAAGAATTCGTCTCAAACAACTGGATATTGAAGCCGGAAGCGGCATACTTACCGACATGCGGGCCATCAGGCCAGATGAAGATTACAGCCCGATACATTCTGTTTATGTAGATCAATGGGACTGGGAAAAAACCATTAACCGGGAAGACCGCAGCTTGTTATTTCTAAAATCAGAAGTCACAAAAATTTATACCGCCTTGTTGAATACAGAAAAACAACTTTCGGTAATTTTTCCATATCTGCAAGCTAAACTGCCAAAAGAAATCACCTTTATCCATTCCGAAGAATTATTACAAAAATTTCCGGGTTTAACCGAAAAAGAGCGTGAAAATGAAATTGCAAAAATTCACGGAGCGGCTTTCATCATTGGCATTGGCGCAAAATTGAGCAATGGAAAAGTACATGATGGAAGAGCGTCGGATTATGACGATTGGAGCTCACTAAACGAAGATGGCTATTTTGGACTAAACGGTGATCTCTTGGTTTGGAATCCGGTAACACAGGCCGCTTTTGAAATATCCTCTATGGGAATCAGAGTTGATAAAACATCCTTACTGTATCAGCTGGCAGAAAAAGGCGATTTAAAACGCAAGAAACTAATCTTTCATCAAATGCTATTAAATGATGAGCTACCATTGAGTATTGGTGGTGGTATAGGCCAGTCAAGAGTATGCATGTTTTTACTGCAAAAACGTCATATCGGGGAAGTTCAGGTTAGTATCTGGCCAAAATACATTAGTCAGGAATCCGAAAAAATAGGAATTCAATTGTTATAAATAGATTTTAAGTGTTTTTGATTGCTAAGATTGGTATTTTTGATTTAAAATATCAAATCTTAGCAAAGTGAATACGAATTACTCTTCCATTTTAATCGATTGTGAACAGGCTGCACAAATAGCAAAAATGGCCTATGGAATCGGCGGTGAGATTAAATCATTGCCTGGAGAATTGGATTTTAATTTTAAAATAACTCAAAAGGATAAATCTTATGTTTTAAAAATCAGTCGTCCAAATAGTGAAAAAGATTATATCGATTTTCAGGAAAAACTTTTAATTCATCTTAGAGAGAATCCTTTAATAACATCTCCGGAAATACTTCCCGATAATAGCGGAAAATATACTTCTGAATACACCGACAAACAAGGAAATATTCGTTTTATTCGTTTGCTCACCTGGATCGACGGGCGAATGTGGACTGAGGTTAATCCTAAAAGAGAGGAATTGCTCAATAGCTTAGGATTTCAGGCAGGCCAAATAACCAAAGCACTGCATAATTTTAAACATCCTGCGGTGCTTAGAAAAACGGATTGGGATATTTCAAATTCATTATGGGTAAAAGAATATTTAAACCTCTTTGATTCCAAACGAAAAACCATTGTTTTACATTTTATCAGGCGCTTTGAAAAATTACAAAAAGAGTATAAAACCTTACGATCAGCTACCGTACATAATGATGTAAACGATAATAATATACTGGTTTCCTACGCTTTAACTAATCCGGAAGTTTCAGCAATAATTGATTATGGCGATGCTATACACACCAAAATAATTAACGATTTGGCAATAACACTGGCCTATGCGCTAATGAACAAACCCGATCCGCTGCAAGCATCCTTACCAATCATTGCAGGTTATCATAAAGCCTTCCCCTTACAAAAAGATGAACTGCGTTTTTTGTATGTTTTAGTGGCCATGCGCTTGATTATCAGCGTAAGCAAATCTGCAATTAATCTTCAAAAAGAACCGGAGAATTCCTATCTGCAAATCAGCGAGAAACCGGCCTGGCAATTGCTTGAAAAATGGATTGAAATTAACGAAAACCTTGCTCATTACAGCTTCAGGAAGGCGTGTGCTTTTACGGCTCATCCTAACGAAAATAGATTTAACTTTTGGGCCAAAAAGCAACAAATCACTCTGCGGGAATTATTTCCATCCTTAAATACTAAGTCAGCTCACAAAATTGATATGAGCGTTACGAGTAACTGGATTGGCCATGAACATGAGTTTAATGACAACGAATTATTCGATTTTAAAATAAAACAAGTCCGTAAAAAATATTCATCTTCCATAATAGCAGGAGGTTATAACGAAACCAGAGCTTTTTACATCACCGATGCATACAAAAAAGAAGGAAACAGCGGTCCGGAATACCGCAGTGTACATTTGGGGATTGATTTTTGGGTCAAAGCAAAAACTCCGATTCAGGCATTATTTGATGGAAAGGTTTTTTCAGTCCGCAACAACAAGCATCTTAAAGATTATGGCCCAACACTAATTTTACAACACAACACAGATAATGGTATTCCGTTTTTCAGTCTTTACGGACATTGCTCAAAAGATTCGCTTAACCTGCATAAAGCAGGGGCTCTGATTAAACGCGGCGATTTAATTGCTTATGTGGGAAATGAAAAAGAAAACGGAAGCTGGGCACCGCATTTGCACTTTCAAATCATGCTCGATATGTTGGGAAATAAAACAGATTTTCCGGGAGTTTCTTTTCCCTCCGAAATTGATGTCATGAAAAGCATCTGTCCAAATCCAAATCTCCTTTTTAAGTTAAAATCTTTAAAAAACCCTTCCCAAAATACAAAAACCGACTTACTAGTCACTCGGAAACAGTTTTTGGGCAAAAGTTTAAGTTTGGCCTATTCCAAACCTTTGGAAATGGTACGTGGCCAGGGCGTTTATTTAATTGATTCTTCAGGAAGAAAATTTCTGGATACCGTAAATAATGTTGCTCATGTAGGGCATGAACACCACCGGGTTGTTGATGCCGGACAAAAACAAATGGCCATATTAAATACAAACACACGATATTTACACAAAAATATAAATGAACTGGCTAAAGAATTACTAAGTACTTTTCCGAAAGAATTATCGGTGGTTCATTTTGTTAACTCTGGAAGTGAGGCTAACGAATTGGCTTTAAGAATGGCTTATGCATCAACCGGACAGAAAGATATCATTGCCGTTGAAGTAGGTTACCATGGCAATACAAATGCCTGTGTTAAAATAAGTTCGTATAAATTTGATGGAAAAGGAGGAAAAGGCGCACCGGAACATACCCACATTGTTCCTTTGCCGGATTCGTATCGGGGTTTATTTCGCGGAGAAAATACGGCCATAAATTATGCTTATTTCGTTCAGGAAAAAATTGATTATATCCGTTCAAAGAAAAGAAAACCAGCTGCTTTTATTTGCGAAAGCATTATCAGTTGTGGCGGACAAATTGAATTGCCAAAAGATTATTTAGCAATTGCCTACGATTTGGTTCGGAAATCGGGAGGAATATGTATTGCAGATGAGGTTCAAACGGGTTGTGGCCGTGTTGGCCAAACATTTTGGGGTTTTCAAATGCATCAGGTAATTCCGGATATCGTTACGATAGGAAAACCTATTGGAAACGGGCATCCATTGGCTGCGGTGGTGTGCACTCAAAAAGTGGCAGAGGCTTTTGCAAACGGAATGGAATACTTTAATACTTTTGGCGGAAATCCGGTTTCATGTGCCATCGGTTTGGAGGTTTTAAAAGTGATAAAAGAGGAAAGCTTGCAAAAAAATGCATTGGAATCAGGCAATTATTTAAAGAAAAAACTCCGCGAATTGCAAAATAAATTTCCTTTGATTGGCCATGTACGCGGACAGGGTTTATTTCTTGGTTTCGAATTGGTAGATAAAGATAAAAATCCACAAACAGAAAAAGCAAACTATTTGGTAAACCGCATGAAAGAACTCGGAATTTTAATGAGCACCGATGGTAAAGACAACAATGTACTTAAAATAAAACCACCCCTGCTATTTTCAAAAACAAATGCAGATGAGTTAATCGGCAGGCTTGAAACTGTTTTAAACGAAGACTTTATGCTTATTTAAGAATTTGGAATATGGAAAATGACTTAAAAGCGATTTTTGATACATTTGAACATAATACCACATTTTTAAAATCACGGCCGATTAATAGCGGACATATTAATAGCACATATTTTATTGAAACTAAACCTTATGATGCTAGTAATTTTGTTTTGCAAAAGATTAATTCATACGTATTTAAAAATATTCCGGCACTCATTCAGAACAAGGTTTTAGTAACTGAACATTTGAATAATAATTCGAAATCAAATACTACACAAATTCAATTAATTAAATCAAAAAGCGGCAATTTTTATTGCACAGATGCAGATAATAATTACTGGAACCTGATGATTTATATTCCCGAAAGCAAGGTATATTTAAAGGCGAATAAGCTTAAATTGGCAGCAGAAGCGGGGAAACTTTTTGGAAAATTCTTTTTCGACCTGAAAGATTTTAAAACCGAAAATTTAAGCATAACTATTCCAAATTTTCATGATATTGAATATCGCTTTCTCGAATTCATCACCGCTAAAAATCAGGCCGAATTTGAAAGAATTATTTCTGCAGAACAATATATAAACCAGATTTATAGCCATATAGATGAAATGAGAATACTGCATCGGCTAAAAATTAATGGGGAATTTCCCTTAAGGGTAACCCATAATGACACCAAACTTTCAAATGCACTTTTCGATAAAAACAGCAATGCGCTGGCTGTAATCGATTTGGATACACTAATGCCCGGCCTGGTACATTACGATTTTGGCGATTCCATTCGTACGATTTGTTCATCAGCCGATGAAGACGAAGCAGATTTGTCAAAAGTACATTTCAGGCTCAATTACTTTAAAGCTTTTGCCACTTCGTTTATTTCTCAATGTGGCCCAATTCTGACCAAAAAAGAATTGCAGCATTTTGTTTTGGCTTCAAAATATATGGTTTTTATTATGGCAATGCGCTTTTTAACCGACTTTTTAAACAAGGATTTGTATTATAAAATTAATTTTCCAACACATAATTTGATACGTGCAAAAAATCAATTCGCTTTATTGCAAAGCATGAACAGGCAACAATCAGAAATGCAAAAAATTATTGACGATATCCAAATTGATTGATCAGAAATCTGGATTTTGGAATATGTGTAATTCGTGTGCATAAATCCAGTTCGCCGGAAGCAAGAATGTAATAAGGGTCAAAATCAACAATTCCGGTAGTAAACACTATATTTTCCAAATAAATACTTTCTTTTAAATTCCTGGTTAACTCAGGTCTTGATTCTAAAAGCGGCTTTTTTATTTCGAGATGCAAAATTTTTGATGGATCATTTTTATCAGCCAAAGCCCAAAATGTTTTGTAACAGCCAACATTTCCGAATTGTTCTACGCCATGAAATAAGATTAGCCAACCATTTTCAGTTAATATTGGCGGAGAGCCACCTCCAATTTTTATAAGCTTTTTTTGTTTTTTAGGAATCCGGATAAAAGTATTATCAGAAGGTTTCCAATGCAGTGAATCTATCGACTCGGCAAGATGAATTGATGTACCGGGTTTATATTTACTCAACTGATGAGTAGCAAAATAAACTTGTCCGAGAGGTCTGGTCAAAGCATAAAATTTATTATTGACTAAACCTTCAAATAAAAGCATATCCTTGTTTTGATGATCTAAAATGATACCTTCCAAAGTATAGTCCAAACCATTGACTGAAGTGTATAAAACCGTGCACTGCCTTTCTGAACTAACCGAACAGGTAGTCATATAATATTTTCCGTTTATCAAAGAAATCCGTGCATCTTCAATGCCATATTCCTGATAAGATTTAGACGGCGAAATAATTTTATCGTAATGGATTTTAAGAATTTTTTTGCCATTTGCAGACAGTTCCACAGGCAATAACCAGGAAATTGAAGTTAAAGCTAAAACGGGTTCATATTGCTCATTTTTTAATGTAAAACTTCGCGGATCGCCCGAATCAATATCTTTAATATCATAAGTATCAACAACATAATCCTTATTGATATCCCAACGAATACACTGCATTTTTGAACTTTGAACCGGAGTCTTGAGCGCTTCGGCAATTCTTACCATAAGAATAATATTGCCATCAGGTAAAACTGACATTCCCGGATTAAAAGCACCCATAACATATGTGCAGTTTTTGAGCGTTTTCCTTAAAGGAGAAAAGCTTAAATCAATATCAGCCGGTTCTACAAGAATTTTATCGAAAATATTTTCTTTGTTCATAACAATTCATTTTCAATAATTTGACATCAATATACTAACTTATTTCCATTGTCTTCATTAAAAATGTTGCATTTAAATTTTTTGAAATTCCCCGCCTGAGTTTATAATCAAATACCAATTTGTCATTTTCAATTTCTACTTCAAAACATTCATTTTCGATATTTTGTGGAAAATTGGTTTTTAATTCAGCAAGCTGTAAATCGTGCGTGGCAATAATTCCCGTTGCATTTAAGCTTATCAGCTTCTGAACCAAAGCCTTTGAGCCCTGTTCTTTATCCTTCGAATTGGTTCCTTTTAAAATTTCATCCAAAATAATAAAGTATGAATCTCCTGTGTTCAAGGCTTTTATTATCCGCTGCAGGCGTAACAATTCAGCATAAAAATACGATTCATTATTGCTTAACGAATCGCTGGTTTTTATACTGGTAAAGGGTTTTAATATGCTGGTTTTAAAATACTTTGCACATACCGGACCTCCACATAAGGCAAGCACCAAATTAACCCCAACAGTTCTCAAATAGGTGCTTTTACCGGCCATATTTGCACCCGTTATTACCGAAAATTGTGCTGTCGATGAAAACAAAATATCATTATCAACTCTGTTTTTGGAATGCATCAGCGGATGCCCAACAGATTTTCCTTCAATCCAAAACTTATTTTTTTCTATTTCGGGAAAAATTAAGTCCGATCTATTGAACTTAAATGTAGAAAACCCAAGCAACATTTCCATTTCTGAAATACTTCCAAATGCTTTTTCCGGTAATTGCTTATACGTATTTTTCCATGTTTCCAACCGTCGGCATTGTAAAATATCCCAAAGAAGAAAATAGTTTAGAATCAGCCATGCAAAAAGATTTAATCGGGTATCGAAAGCCTGAATTATTTTGCCCAGACTTTTTAACCCCATGCTCACATTTCCATCTTTACAAATCAATTCATTCTGAATTTTTTTTAATCCTAATGATTCGAATTCAGCACTTTCGATATGTTTTATCAGCTTTTGGAAACGAAATAAAGTTTCGCTTTGCTTGCTTAATTCCTGATGTTGAGCGTTAATCTTTTTGCTGAAAAAACCTGTAAATCCTAGAGGTATAAATAAATAGAGAACAAAAAAAGAAGAAGAAATTAATCCGGAAATAAAAAGGCCAAAAACAGCAAATGAACCCAAGGGAATGAATATTTGAGCAAATTTAAACCAGAAATTACCAAAAATTGATTGACGCTTTATCCAGTGTGGCAGATTATCGGCCAATTCATTCGGATCGGCTGAAAATGAATTTTCTTTGGAAAAAGCCAAAACTCCAAGTATCCGAAACCGAATTAGCCAGTTTTGATAATTGCTAAGTTCATTTATAGCGTTTTGCCTTTCTAAAATAGTATCTACATTATTTTCAAGTTTTTTTAGAAGATTCGATAAAAAAATAATACCGGCTTTTGAAAATGCGCGGTTTATCATTTGAAAAACACTTGAAGTACCAAATAAATCCAAATCAAATGCAAATTCATGCTGATTATCAACCAATTCATTAGCCGGATAAAAAGCAGAATAATCTTCATCAAGTGCCTGAAGTTCGTGCTTAAATAGTTTTAGGGCAATATTAACTTCATGTTGTTGCGAAATTAATTTTGCATGTTGAATTACAATAAAAATAAAAACCACAAGAAATAACACACCAACAATACATACATAAACCATAGAGAATGAGGTAGCTAGATAAATAGCAGCGATTCCAAATAAAAACCAAAAAATTCGTAAACGCGAGTAATTTTTAATTTTAAGGTTAAGCGTATCATTTTTAATGGAAAAGGCTAAATTTTCTTCCTGATAAAATTTTTTGGCTTTAGCATTCATTGCATTCATTTTGATTTATTACAAAGGAAAGCAAAATCGACAGAACCTCAAAAAAGCAAAATAGAAATAGGGCTGTTTATTCTAC
>JAZDJM010000076.1:0-4229 GCA_043804305.1 Bacteroidota bacterium | reverse complement strand
TCAACATTATAATTTACAATGATTATCGATAACTTCATTCTTTTCAGTTTATATTTAAAAACATGGATAGTCGAGGATTTATTGCTTTTTGTGCAAATAAAAATGATAATTAGCTAATTCTTCAATTGTTTTTTGTTCAATAATTCCCAATTGATATCCGTTTTTCTGGGTAATATGCGTCAGTTCTTCTTTAAAAAACCATGCAATAGAACCGGTAAAATGCAAGGGTAAATTTTGTTCCGGCTTTAGTGGTTTAACCACTGTATGGATAAAATCATCAAATGCACTATAAATCAATTCTTTTATGAAACTGTTATTACGATAAGCTCCAATAAATGGGGCAAATGAAGCTAAAAATCGATTAGGAAAGGGTTTTTTGTACAGTTCAGCTAATAATTCTGTTGTGGATAAATTAAATGTATCTTCAAAATTTCTACTAATTTCTTCGGGCGCTAATCCCAAATAAACAGAATGAATCAGTTTTTTCCCTAAGTAATTTCCAGAGCCTTCATCACCAATTAAGTAACCTAAAGAAATGGCACTTTTTTCGATTTCCTTCCCGTTATAAAGGCAGGCATTAGAACCTGTTCCCAATATGCATGCTATTCCTTCTTCATGCTTACACAATGCCCGTGCGGCTCCTTCCAGATCATGAAAAACCTGAATATTAGCATTTTTGAAAATACGAAATAAACCTACGGTAATAATTTGTTTGTTTTTTTCTGTCGAACATCCGGCGCCATAAAAACTGATTTCACGAATTGAATTGATATCCTGTTTTTTAAATAACCTCAATACTTCTTCATAAACATCATTACTGTTGATTAAATAAGGATTTAACCCAAAGCCTTCAAAATAAGTTTTTTGTCCAGTTTCTAAATTAAGAAATAACCAATCGGTTTTAGTCGATCCACTATCGGCAATTAATATCATAAAAGACTTTTTGCTAAATTATAAAAATCCTTCATTTGAAAAACAGATAAAAAAGTGCAATTTTGTGCAATGAGAAAGCTAAGATTCACATCTTATTTTATTTTTACGAGCATTGGAATTGTTTCATTGCTGATGTTTTTTTTAAATCTCGTTATCGGATCTGTGTCAATTCCTTTTTCAGTTCTACTGACTTTTTTTAGTGATTCTATTACTGAAAATGAGGCCGTTGGTCAGTTAATCATTTTAGAGTCACGTTTGCCTCAAGCTATTACTGCCGCTATTTCTGGCGCTTCTTTGGCTTTAGCCGGACTGCAAATGCAAACACTTTTCAGAAATCCATTGGCCGGCCCATCCATTCTTGGTATCAGTTCCGGGGCAAGTTTGGGTGTTGCAATTATAACGTTAAGTTCGGGTTTTGGTGGATTTTTAATATTTAACAGGCTTATAAGTGAATTCAGCATCCACATTGGTGCAGTTTCAGGGGCTTTTCTTGTATTGTTTATTGTTTTATTTATCGCAAAGAAAGTAAAGAACAATGCATCTCTTTTGATAATTGGATTAATGGTTGGCTATGCAGTATCATCAATTATAGGCTTACTGAATTACATAGGACAGCAGGGCGAAGTGCATGCTTTTGTAATTTGGGGATTGGGGAGCTTTTCAAATGTTCAAAATAATCAGCTAATTGTATTTGCCGGACTAATATTACCCGTACTATTATTTTCTCTTTTACATATGAAACCAATGAATGCAATGCTTCTTGGCGATGCTTATGCAAAAAACCTTGGGGTAAATCTGAAAAGAATTCGATGGCAGCTTATTTTTTTATCCGGATATTTAACAGCAATAATTACTGCATATACCGGCCCAATTGCTTTTATTGGGCTTGCAACACCACATCTTGCACGATTGATTTTTAAATCTTCCGATCATAAATTATTAATTCCGGCTGTAATTCTTGTTGGAATTTTGGTTGCTTTGAGTTGCAATTTAATTGCACGATTGCCATTTTTTCAGGACGCTTTACCTATAAATGTTATAACATCCTTATTCGGAGCTCCACTGGTAGTTTATCTAATTGTTAAACGAAAGCAGATTGGCTTCTGATGGAAACAAATTACAAACTTATTGAAACTAAGAGCCTTACAATTGGTTATTATCATGATAAGGAAAAGATTAATATTCAGGATCAACTTAATCTGTGCCTAAAAAAAGGAGAGTTTTGCTGTTTAATTGGACCGAATGGTGTGGGTAAATCAACATTGCTGCTCACAATTTCAAATCAGATTGAAGCAATGCAAGGTGATATACTGATTAATACAATGCCTCTTAAATCAATAGAGCCTGCTGTTTTGTCAAAAAGCATGAGCATTGTTACTACTGAACCTATTCAAATTACAAACTTAAAAGTGATAGATTTAGTAGAAATGGGGCGGTTTCCATACACGAATTTCTGGGGCAAATTAACCGAAGAAGATGACCGTATAGTTCACGAATCGATGCAAATAATGGGAATCGAGGAACTTGCACTAAGAAATTACAATGAACTGAGCGACGGAGAGAAGCAAAAAACATTAATCGCAAAAGCTTTGGCCCAAAATACGTCGATAATATTATTGGATGAACCAACGGCCTATCTCGATTTTCCTTCAAAAGTGGCCATTTTAAATGATCTTAAAAATATTGCACATTCAAAGGGAATCGGCATCGTCTTATCTACCCATGATATTGAACTGGCATTAAAAATGGCAGATTTAATCTGGCTGTTTCCGAAAAATGAAAAAGTAATCAGCGGAATCCCGGAAGATTTGGTTATAAAAAATGATATTCAAAGAATTTTTACAAATGAGTTTTTAACCTTCGACTTAAAAACTGCCCATTTTACTCAAATAATAAAAACGAGAGAACTTATATCAATTACAGATAATTCGATCGAAATGGAATGGTTGAAAAGAGCCTTGCTCCGAAAAGGTATTTCTACAAGTCCATCCAATAATTTAGAATTAAAAGTACATTTTAACGAGAAGGAAAAAGAATTTACGCTGGAAAATAACAATAGCTTTAAAACTTTTAAATCGATTAGCGAAATTCTGCAAGAAATAGAAACACAAATTAAAAACAAAATATAAACAGATGAAACATCCACGACAAAACAATTTTGACACACAGGAGGATGATTATCGTGGATGTTCCATATGACCATTAAAAAACAAATTATAAACATATGAATAAAGGAATTTTATTAATACTAGTCAGCCTTTTTGCTTTAATAACTGCATGTGATTCAGTGCATAAGGTAGATCTTATTGTAAAAAATGCAAAAATTTATACACTTGATAACGATTTTTCAGTTCAAGAGGCGTTTGCAGTTAAGGATGGAAAGTTTATTGCAATTGGGTCGAACAAGGATATATGTTCAAAATATGAAGCTGCTGAAGTTTTAGATTTAAACGGGAAAAGTGTTTATCCGGGTTTTATCGATGCACATGCTCATTTTTTTGGTTATGGATTGGGAATTCAAACAGAAGCACAGCTTTATGAAACAAAATCTGAACAGGAAATACTGAATATTCTTCAATCTTTTCAAAGCGAGAAACAAAATCCTTGGATAATTGGTCGCGGCTGGGATCAAAACGACTGGGAGAAAAATGAATTTCCAAATAAAGATGGTTTGGATAAACTTTTTCCGGATACTCCGGTTTATTTGGTTCGCATTGATGGCCATGCCGCATGGGTCAACAGTAAAGCTCTGGAATTGGCAGGAATAACCTCAACGACACAAATTAGTGGTGGAGAAATTGTTAAGCAAAATGGAAAACCAAGTGGAATTTTAATAGATAACGCCATGAGCCTTGTACGTTCGTTAATTCCTAAATCGGATAAAAATGCTCAAATTAAAGCGCTGCTGGCTGCTCAAAAGAATTGTTTTGAAGTTGGATTGACCGGTGTTACAGATGCCGGTTTGGATTTAAATCAAATAAAATTAATTGACAGCCTGCAAAAATCTTCCATGCTCAAAATGAGAATAAATGCAATGATTAGCCCGACTGAAGAAAATTTTAACTATTTTCTTGAGAAAGGACCTTATGTTACAGACTATTTATCTGTTCGTACCATTAAGTTATATGCTGATGGTGCTCTTGGTTCACGCGGAGCTGCATTACTCAAACCTTATACCGATGATTTAAACAATTACGGATTAATGATAAAAGAAGAAAACTATTATCGGGATATATGCAAAAAGGCATTGAAATACAATTATCAGGTTGCTACTCATGCAATTGGAGATTCTGCAA
>JAZDJM010000075.1:0-5234 GCA_043804305.1 Bacteroidota bacterium | reverse complement strand
CGGATATTTTTCAAAATCAATATTTCTAAACCCTTCATATAAAACAAATTGCCCTTTTTTAGTCAATAGTCTATAAATTTCAGTTAAAACTTGGCTAGGATTTTTGGCATGACAAATTGCTTCCAATTCAAAGATTAAATCGAAAGAAGAATTAGGAAAATCTAGCTTATGAAAATCGCCAAAAGAAAATGTCAGGTTTTTTATTTTTTTTGATTTTTTAATGGCCAATTGCAAATGCTTTTCGGTAATGTCTATGCCTGAAAATTTCATGTTGGGAAATGTTTTGGCTAAATAAATGGAATTAAATCCTTTGCCACAACCTAATTCCAATATTTTTTTAGGTGCATTTTTATTTATCAGTTCTGAAATTTCTTTTACTTGTGTATAATATCCTTCTTTGTGAAAAACGCCATCGTAATTAATAGCCATGTGGACAGCACCTTCATTGGAGAGAAGAAAATGATATCCGGCACTACTTTCTTTGTAATAATTAGTTATTTTGTCAACACCAACTTTTTCTTGAATCAGGGTTTTTACAGGAAAAATTGATTTGATTTTATTCAAATAGCGGTCTAATTCCTTTAAGTCGAAAATTATTTCCTTCTTCATCTGGATCCATTGATTTAAATTGAAAAATACAGAATTTCTATATGTTCTACTCAGTTATTTTGAAAATAATTTCAGTTCGGTATCCAAAGACAGGTAACACATTATTCCTTATTGATTTCTACACAATAAAAAAGTCCTGAGCCGAATGACAAAGGACTTTTAGATTTATTTTCAGGGCTTAGAATAATTTCATATCATCCAAAGCTTTCATCACTTCTTTAACGGCTTTAGAGGAATTATCCAATAGCGTTTGCTCATCTTTATCCAATTCAACCTGAAGAATTTCTTCAATTCCGTTTTTACCCAATTTAACGGGAACACCAAGAGCTACATTTTCTTGTCCGTATTCGCCTTCAAGCATAACACAAACCGGGAAAATTCGTTTCTGATCTTTAATAATAGCTTCGCACATTTGAGCAGCAGCTTGTCCGGGAGCATACCATGCAGAAGTTCCGAGCAGTTTTACAATTTCTCCGCCGCCTGATTTTGTTCTGTCTACAATTGCATTCAATTTATCTGCATCAATAAGTTGGGTTACAGGGATTCCGGCAACTGTGGTATAACGTGGTAACGGAACCATCGTATCACCATGTCCGCCCATTAACAGTGCCTGAATATCCTTTGGAGAAACGTCTAGTGCTTCTGCCAGAAATGCGCGGTAACGTGCAGTATCCAAAATTCCGGCCATACCAAATACTTTGTTTCTCGACTTTTTTGAGGCCATAAAAGCAGCATAGGTCATAACATCCAATGGATTGGAAACCACAATGATAATTGCATTTGGAGAATACTTTACCACGTTTTCAGTAACTGATTTTACGATTTTTGCATTTGTTGAAATTAAATCGTCGCGACTCATTCCGGGTTTACGTGGTAATCCAGAAGTGATAACCACAACATCTGAATTGGCAGTTTTTGTATAATCATTGGTTGAACCGATTACGCGTGAATCGGACAAACGAATTGGTGAGGTTTGCCAAATATCCAAAGCTTTTCCTTCGGCATAATTTTCTTTAATGTCAACGATAACAATTTCGTTGGCTACTTCATTTTGAGCCAGGGTATCGGCAACGGTTGCGCCAACATTACCTGCTCCAACAACGGTTATTTTACTCATTTCTATAGGTTTTTAGTTTTTTTCTTTAATAGAACAAATATACGCATTTTAGTATGTAAGCATAGTAATTTTTGACCTTATTGTGAAAATTAGAACAGGTATAAATAGTGCAAAATCGATTGCAGAATAAAATTGAATTTTAACTGTAATTCAACTTAAATACATCTGGATTTTAGGTTGATAATGATATTAGGTTAAACAGCAAAAAAAACAAGCCCAAAAAATTAAATCTTTTAAGGGCTTGTTTTTCAAAAATTGGATGTATTATTCAAAATGTTTATGAGGGAAAATATTAATGGCAATAAACCCAAAAATTCCACTTATCAGGATTATTCCAAAATCAAATAAATGATATTTTGGTTTTTCGTTTCTTGTACGCACAATCAAAAAGTGAATCAATACTAAAATTATACTAAAAAATATCCATTTAAAGTTTTTAGTAAAGTTAAAATAGAAATCTATGAAGCTGCTGTTAGAGTCTGTAAGATTTAGTTGAGCAGGAAACACATAGCTAAAAGCAATTCCTTCGGGACGTGTAGCGCGGTTTTCCCATGATTTTTCATATTCAACCACCTTATTAAACTGGGCATCCAGGACGGCAACTTTTAGATGATCTTCGCCCTGCATAATTACGTTATAATTGAATAAATCGCCGTAAATTCTAAGCTCCTGATTATCTGCATTAAACCCCTCCACGGGCAGGCGAACGATATCACAATCATCTTGAGTTAGTATAAATAAGCTATTGTCTTTGCCAACGAGATAACAGTAAAATAGTTTATTTTTAAAATCTACACAGGCAATGTATTTAAAAAGCAATCCTTCCGGATTCTCCACTTTATAGACGTATGGCATCCCTTCTTCCATTTTGATATGGAACATTTGATCGGAATTATCAATTACAAAATAACCCTCATCACACGATTTACGTGTAGTTGGAATACCTTCTATCATTTTAGCGGGAAAATTAAAACCATAGTATTTTAATGCTCCGGTAAATAAATCTGATTTTTCTTCATTTATTTTATTCCCTGCAGCGTCAACAAACTCCATGCGTGAGGTGATTCTAAAAAAATCGAGTGGCATTTCCAGTTGTGCCCTTCCGGATTCGGATTCAAAAAGTGGGTACAGCCCTGGTTTAGGCGCTTTCATTGTTTCAGGCTTATAGCGGTAAAATGATCGAGCCATATTTACTGCGTGTGGTTCCATGGCAACACCTTTAATTGAATCTGGCATTGTGTTTGACATAATTAGTTGGCGAATGTTTAACAATGGCAGCTTTTGCTCAAATTCATCGCGTGTGTATTCTTTTCCATGTTCGTTTCTACTGTATTGAATTCCGTTTTCAACACCCCGAATCATAAAGCAATCGTCTACACAGCTATACATTACAAATGGAGCCCTGATTGGTTTTTCAAAAGTTAGCCAAAACAGCCATGGCAATATTACCATTAATGAAAGGATGGTAATTAAGATTAAACTATATCTACTAATATTTTTCATTATTACATTTCTCCTTTCCTGAACCGATATGCTGAAAACAGCAACGATACACTTAATAAAACGGTAAGTACAGCAAGTATTGGGTTAATTGGAGCATAGGCACCGGCTATACCATATTTCATAAAAAAAGGTATAAATGCCAAAGCAGCAAGTGAGTATAGTAAACGATATAACCAAATAGGCTCCAGAATAATAAGACCTACCAAAAAGTAAGCATTCAGTCCGGCAAGAAACCAAGGAAAAATGGTAATAAGTGCAGCATGGGTAATTTCAGGACCAAAAAAGTTTGAACTTAATGCCCAAAAAGTTAAAAAATGAAGCAGAAAACAAACGATCAAGCTGACGGTTCCCGCAGCTAACATCATTATTACAGCTTTATTTTCTTGCAAAGGCAAATGAAACGTTAACTTAATTCGCTTATTTACAGTTTCCGGAAAATATTGGGCAACTCCTATAGCGGCTCCGATAAGTAGAGGTATAAATTTAAAAAGTGAATAGAATTGCAGATTTTGGAATAGTATCAAATACCATAAACTGCTTGCTCCCTGAAAGGTAATAGCTCTTTGTGCGTTCATAAAAATATAGGCCATCGCAACAAGACCTATAATTACCGAGCCCGCTAAAAACCACCTGATTTTTAGCCACTCTTTGTATATCATTGATTTCCACATAATATTAATATTTACCTGTTAATCCTATAAATGCATCTTCCAAATCCATTGCAACCTGTTTGAAGTTTCTTATTTCAATCCCATTTTTGCTTAAGAAACTTTTAACAAATTCCTCAGATTCATAAGTATAGAGTTCAACATTATTTTTAACTTTCTCGATATTTGACACAAATTTTTCTTTTGATAAATCAATATTGTCGTTTAACAAATCGAAATTAAATTGCTTGAAATCGTTCATAAAATCATGAACTGAACACTGTGTCAATACTCGATTATAATCCATTATTAAAACATCATCTATTAATCTTTCCATATCTGAAATGATATGAGAAGTCGTAAAGATGGTCTTGTTTTCGGCTTTTGCATATGCCCTCAAATAATCGATAAATAAACGACGATAACCAGGATCTAATCCACTTGAAAAGTCATCGAGAATTAATAGATCGGGATCCTGTGCCAGAATTAATCCTAAAGCTACCTGTGACTTTTGTCCGCACGACATAGTAGATATCCTTTGCTTTGGACCAACTTTAAGTTTTGACATTAAATCCCAATAAGGCTCATTATTCCAGTTTGGGTAAAATCCGGAATAAAACTTCTCTATTTGATGTATATCCATAAAGGAGTACTGAATATGTCCTTCAATCAGGAATCCAATACGACCTTTTGTTTTTGGTGTAAGTTTTTGCGTATTTTCTCCAAAAATTAAACATTCTCCGCTGCGTGGTTGCAAAAAGCCATTTAAAATATTAATTGTAGTGGTTTTTCCTGCACCATTCTTCCCCAATAAACCCAATATACTCCCTTCTTTAACATGAATATTCAGGTTTTCGTAAACAAGTTTTCTGCCATAATAATGGGTCAAATTGTTACATTCAATTACGTTATTCATACATTTTTAGTTTTTTTAAAAAGTTACTCCTGTGCTTAGGTTGAAAATTGTCCGGGATTGGCCATTACTTCCTAAATAAAATTCAACTGCTGATTTAATAAAATATTGATCAAATATTTTTCTTGTTGGGATCTCAAAAGCAACATTCAGCCCGGGAGCCAAATAATTACAGGTGAGGTATTCGAAATCGGGCCTCAATATTTTTTCAGCCAGAAATGTATAATCGCTGAAGTTTTGTGCCCCGTCCAGATTCATTTTATATTTTAAATTCATACCCAGCGAAAAGGATTTGCTGTGCGGATAAAAGACTTTATCAATAGAAATGCCGAATGAAAGGTTTTTATAATACGCTTCCTGATTAGGAATATAGTAATTTTCTATAAAACTGTGGTAATCTGCATACAATTTCAGTCCACAGTCTTTTTGAGATCCGGATTTTAAT
>JAZDJM010000074.1:0-4132 GCA_043804305.1 Bacteroidota bacterium | reverse complement strand
AATTGTTTTTGCAGATCTGCAACGTTTTCCTCTCTTATTTCCTTGTTAATGCTTTGAATTAGTGGTTTTAGTTTTTTAAGTATTTTTTTGATTTGCGCATTATCTTTTTGAAAATAACTGATAAAACTATTTTTTTTCGGTTTTATTTGTGGATAAGCTTTTAAGGATTCGTAGAGAATATTGAACAATTTATTTGAAGCAGATTTTAGTTTATTTACCTCAATTTTTGCATCGAACAATAAGTCGAAAACGGCTATCACATCGGTCGGGAGAAATGATGTTTCTTTTAACCCCAAATCTTTAACCAATTTTGCTCCGTTTTTTCCTTCAACAATTCCAACCATATAAAGGTTAAGAATCTGAATGCGCTCTTGTTTTGTATTTGTAAATTCCGACATCTTTAAAAAATAAAATTACTTCCTTCATCAAAGATAAAGGAAGCAATTTTATAATTGCATTATGCAAGTTGTTTTTCTTTTTTAGCAAAAAATGTTTTGGCCGTGAGGTCATATAAAATGATACCACCTCCCAATATCATCATCACATCAGGCACTGTTCTGGCCCACATCCATCCTTTCATTGCTTCAACTGTTTCTCTTGAACGAGCGAAGAAATAACCGAGTTCCATGGCTTTTTCAGTTTGTTCAATACCAATCATATAAGTCGGAATTGCAAAAAGTAAAGTGCCGGCTGTAAGTATCCAGAAACCATATTTACTGAGTTTGTCACTCCAGACTAAACCTTTTGCAAGAGCATTGGCACGCGAAGTCATATATAAAAAGGCGATTGAAATATAACCAAATGCACCCAATAAAGCCACATGGCCATGAGGCATAATTAAATAGGTTCCATGTGAATAATAACTTATTGTTGGCGTATTGATTACCATGCCCAAGAATCCTGCACCAATCCAGTTCAGCACCGCCGATCCTGCAATCCACATGAAAGGTGTTGAAAAAACAAAATCTTCGCCTGCATGCAGTTTTTCACGTTTGTTTTTCATGGCTTCAACAATCATTAAAGCAAGTGGTAGTGGTTCGAGAGCAGAGAATATACCTCCTATGGCAATCCAATATTCGTCCAAACCTTGCCACCATAAATGATGTCCAATGCCCAATGTTCCGCTTAAAGAAATGAGGAAAAGCTCGAAAAGCATAACTCTCACTGCTGTTTTATGTGATATTAATCCTAAGGAAACGGTAAAGAATGCAATTACTCCTGCAGCAAATAATTCAAAAGTTAATTCTACCCATAAATGAACTACCCACCAACGATAATAATCATCCACTGTAAAGTTTGGCATAATTTTATGAATAGGCATCATTCCTGCAATGTATAAGGTTGCTATGGCGAATGAAGACCAGATTATTGTGCTTACAATAGGATTATTTGTTGCGGCTTTTCTTATTAGTGAAACGATGAGTACAAACCAAAATACTAAACCAATCACCAGCCCGATATCCCAAACTCTCCCCAGATTTATTAATTCGCGGCCTTCATTTCCTAACCAAAACCAGGTTTCGCGAAGCTGGCCTGTTGCGCCAAGGTACAGACCAATGATGCTTCCTATAGCAACAACCAATAACGATGCCCATAATACATCGACCAGCCATGGGAATTTATGATCTTTATTGGCAACCCACGGAGCAATTAACAAACCTCCAACGAGCCAACCGACAGCAACCCATAAAATAGCCAATTGAGTATGTATGGAGCGAATAACATTGAAAGGTAAAATACTTTGCGACAGAATAAAGTCCTTTGTAGGTTCTGTATATAAATGAGCAAGATATCCACCTAGAATTAATTGAACAAAAAACAATCCGGCTACAATCGGAATATATTTTAGTAGTTTGTTTTGAGAACGGAATAACATGGTAATCTTTAAGGGCGATTCCAGTTTTTCGTCCGGATCTTTCTTGAACAAATATTCATAAGCCAGATAAATAACAACTATGGTCAGCGTCCAAAGAATTAAGAATTCCCAAAGTGATATTTTGTGCGAATTAAAAGTTAAATCCTGATCAATCATGGGCTCCGGAGGCCAGTTATTCGACCAGGTTCTGTTGGTTCCGGTTCGGTAGGTAGAGGCAACAAGTTGCGACCAATCTACAAAAGCAGCAATAGTTCTGGCTTCTTCGGTATTAATTATTCCGCCTGTAAAAGCGCGCTCCGGATCTCCTTCTGTAAGAAGTTTTGTGAGATAATTCACGTTTTTATGAAATGCTGCGGCAGAGGCATCGGTATAAACCGTTCCATTTTCCAAAAGTTCGGTTTGTAATCTAAAATCTTCTTTTACCCTTTCCTTTACCGAACCTCGTTCTACCGCTGTCAATTCTGCATTTGGCTTATTGTAGATTTCATTTGCATAATAATCGTATAAAAATTCAGCTCTGTAATGCAAAAAATCGGTCGTAAAATCTGGTCCCATATAGGCTCCCATGCCTAACATAGTTCCCCAATCCATTAAATCGAATTGTTGGAAATTTCCTTTTCCAGCAACTACATCATCATAGGTATAAAGCACCTCCCCACTCACCGATTTAACAGTTTTCGGAATTGGAGGTACTTCTTTTTGAAGGTTTGCTGTATAGTAAATCAGCATGGTTACCATAAAGAGCGCAATTATCCAAAAGCCTGTATACAGCCCTTTTCGGCTCATTAATTTGTCTAATAATGATTGTTTCATCTTGAATTAAATTAGTTAATAATATACCACAACGATGTAGTATTTAAATGTAAAAAATTAAAATTTATAATTCTCTTTAAAATTAAAATCAGCCAGTGTTTTATTATGAAATGTTTCTGAAAATTTTTCGCGCACTGCTGTCCATGTAGAGTGCATAACACAGGGATAATCGTCGGAACATTTATCAAAACCGAGAACGCATCCTAAATATTTATCCATTCCCTCGACAGAATTAATAATATCAGCCAAAAAGATTTGATTTGGACTTTTTGCAAAACTATACCCGCCATCGCGGCCCTGAATACTTTTGATAAATCCGGCTTTTGATAAGTCGGTCATTAATCTGCGTAAGTATTTATCAGATATTTTAAGCGATTCTATTAGGCTTTTAGCAGAATATAACTGATCAGGATTTTTTGCCATAAAACTTAAAATGCGCAAGGCATATTCCGATGTTTTAGATAGTTTCATTATATACTACATTCAAGTATTATTATGCAATAATACATATATTTATTAAAAAATTAGCATTGAACAAAAAAAAATTAAGCAGAAAAACAAACTTTTATAAAACCATCAATGGTTGCAATTGTTTTTTCCTGTTCTTCAAGCCAGCCCATATGGCCTGATTTCCCCAGAATTAGCACCATAGCATTAGGTGGAAGAGCAGTTTGGGCCAGAGCCATTTCGAGGGGGATGCGGCTATCTTTTTTTCCTAAAATAAATAAAACGGGAACTTTTGTTTCGATTAAAACCTGGAGCATTGATTCTCTTTCTTTAATCCCTTCCATAGCAGCAATTACAGTCTTTTTATCCATCGCATTTGCCAACTCAATCTGATTATCAATTTGTTTCGAAAATTTTGAAACATTTTCGGCTGCAAAAAGCGTTGGAATGAAATGATAAATAAAGTGGCCTTTATCCTGATTAATCAAATCGATAGTCCTGGCTCTGTTTTGTTTTGATTCTGCATCATCAGCTCGTGCATGCGAATGAAACAAGCCAAAACCACTCAATAAAGTAGGATATTTGGACGCAAATTCCAATGTTGCATAACCACCCATTGAATGACCAATCATCACGCACTTTTCGATATTTTCACTTTTTAAAACTGCATAAATAATATCCGACAAGAAAGACATGGTATGAACATCATAAAAATGATCAGTTTTGCCGTGACCCGGCAAGTCAATGCTGATAACCTGATAATTTGATGCGAGAGCTTCCTGATGTGCTTTCCACATATGCAAGGATTCGAGATAACCATGAATTAGAACCAGAGATTTTCCTCTGCCGTTAATCTGGTAGTGTATTCTTTTTCCGTTGTAAAAACATATTTTTTTCATTTGACTATTATTTTTTCAAAGATGGTTTGCTTTTGGCTTGATAAATCAATTATCTGTTTATATTCTATGAAATTGGCTGTCTACTATTTTTTCAGAT
>JAZDJM010000073.1:0-4715 GCA_043804305.1 Bacteroidota bacterium | reverse complement strand
ATCAAACGTCTGCGCTAATCATTTTTATGCCAGTATACCACAGGAATCAATTTGTTGGGACTTTTGCCAAAGTAGTAAATTTAACAGGTATCCTTACCGATATGGCCAGCGAATATTTGATGGGAGAAACCGGAGAAATGTTAGTAGCTCAGCTTAAGGGAGATACTGCTGAATTTATGAATACGCTTCGTTTTAATTCTGACCGGTCCTTCGATTTTAAACTTAAACTTGGAGATAACATTGCTCTGCCTATACAAGACGCATTGAAAGGTAAATCGGGCGCTATGGTTTCAGTAGATTATCGTGGGCAAAAAGTTATTGCCGAATGGAAATACATTGAAACCCTAAATTGGGGTATAGTTGTTAAAATGGATGAAGACGAAGTTTTAGCACCTGCATATGCTATGCGAAAAAGGCTCTTTATTTTTACTATCATTATTTTGCTAATTACATTAGTTGCAGCCTATATATTCGCTTTTACATTTTCAATGCCCATTTTGAAATTAAAATTTGCCTTGATTAAAGCAGGTAAAGGTAATTTGAGGCTTCAGCTGCCAGACAATCTAAAAGATGAAATTGGTGATTTATATCTTGCTTTTAATGACATGATTAATAATTTACGCAGCATTACCATTTCGCGTAATGCGCTAAATGAAGAGGTAGAATCGCGCAAAAAAGCAGAAAGTCAGGTTAGCCTTCTTACCAAAGCCATTGAGAATAGCCCGGTGGTTAAAATTATTACCGACAGACATGGTAAAATTACCTATGTGAATAAAAAATTTGAGGAAAATACCGGATATTCAAGAGAGGAAGTTCTGGAGAAAAACCCTAAAATATTAAGCAGTGGTTATCATTCACCGGAGTTTTACAAAGAAATGTGGACCACATTGATTACTAAAGGCTATTGGAGAGGACTGATACGCGACAAAAAGAAAGACGGAGAACTTTCATGGCAGGATGCTGCCATGTCTGCTATACGAGACGAAAATGGGGAAATCACTCATTTTGTTTCCTCACAAATCAATGTTACGGATAGAGTGCAAATAGAAGATGAATTGGTAGAAAAAACACAGGTTCTGGAAAAAAGCCGCAAAGCCGCCATCAGTTTAATGCAGGATGCCAACTTCCAAAAAGCGGAAACGCAAAAGGCTTTGATAGAATTAGAAGCCTCACAAAAAGAATTAAGCAAACTCACTGTGGCTATGGAACAAAGCCCAATCAAGCTTATAATCACAAACAGTGAGGGGAAAATAGAATATGTAAACCCCTATTTTTCAATCACTACCGCTTATACTTCTGAAGAAGTTCAAGGAAAAGATTTAAGTATACTTAAATCGAATACGCATACCAAAGGATTTTACAAAAACTTATGGAATACAATTAAATCGGGATCCGTTTGGAAAGGTGAAATTCACAATAAAAAGAAAAGCGGTGAATTGTATTGGGACTCAGTTACGATTGCGCCGGTATTTTCTGAGGGTCAGATTAGTAATTTTATTGCTATAAGTGAAGATATTACAGTAAGAAAAAATCTGGAAGAAAATGCTACACTTAATCGGTTGCGATTATTACGACATCAGAATGCGCTAAACAACATTGTGCAAGGGAATGTTTTTATAAACCCTGTTTTTAGAGAAGCAATTCAGTCTTTAACCGAACAAGCTGCTTTTGGCCTCGATGTAAAAAGAGCAAGTATATGGTTATTTACTGATGCTGATAAAGTTAAGCTTAGCGCCTTAGATATCTATTTAAAGAATGAGAAAAAACACATTTCGGGTATTGAATTGAAAGAAACGGACTATCCTTTTTATTTTGAGACTATAAAATCCCAAAAAGTATTAGTCGCTCATAATGCAACAACCGATAAGCGTACAAAGGAGCTGGTAAAAGATTATATATTGCCTCTTAACATAAATTCGTTGATTGATGTCGGAATTAGTCTGGAGGGTGAAGTGCTGGGAGTAGTTTGTTTAGAATCAGTGGGAGAAGAGCGCCAGTGGTCGATTGAGGAAGAAAATTTTGCACGCTCAATCAGCGACTTTATTGCTTTAATGATTAGTAATAACAATCGTAAAAAATCGCAAGCAGCACTCTTAAAATATACAAAATTACAACAATTGCTTGCCGGTATAGCGTCAAGATTTATACATATTCCTTCACAAAATCTTGATAATGAGATAGAAAATTCGCTCAGGCTTCTGCTTGATCACCTCCAAATAGACATAGCGGTAATTGTGCAGCTCGATCAAAAAATACCTCCAAAATACAGCATTCAACATCTCTGTTTTACAGACACTATGCTGCCGTACAAAAATGAATTCAGGAAAAGTTTTCCGCAACAGTTGGCTACAAATATAGCTGTATCAGAAGAGAACTTTAGCTTGATTTCCTATGATGAAAACGGAATGAATAGGGAAGAGGCCAATGAAAATTTTCTATATAAAATGGGTATTCGCTCCGGTTTAAGGTTACCAATTAAGGACAATTTTAGAGAATATTCAGGAAATATTTGCTTTTTATCAACCAATGAAAAGATTACTTTAACCCAAAATGAGATCAATTTATTAGCATCCTTTTGCATCATTCTGGAAAATGCCTTTTTAAATAAAGAAAACGAAGCACAACTTATTTTGGCCAAAGAAAAAGCGGAGGAAGCCACGCTTTCGAAAAGTATCTTTTTGGCAAATATGAGCCATGAAATTCGAACTCCATTAAATGCGGTTCTAGGATTTTCGGAAATTCTCAGCCGAATGATTGATCATCCCACACAAATCGACTACCTTAAATCTATTCGTTCAAGTGGCAAAACGCTGCTTAATTTAATCAATGACATTCTCGATCTTTCTAAAATAGAAGCGGGCAAATTAGTTTTACAGAATGATGAAGTAAATCTAGTGGCCATTTTATCCGAAGTTCATAGTTTATTTTTGCCAAGAGCCAGAGAAAAGGGTTTGGATTTTCAACTTAATATACCGGATAATATTCCAAAATATGTTATCTTAGATGAACTACGCCTGAAACAAGTGGTTCTGAATTTAACGAGCAATGCCTTAAAGTTTACAGATGTTGGCTTTGTACGCCTGAGTTTAAAAATTAACCGAGTAAAGGAAGAAAGTGTAGATTTTGAATTAATGGTTAAGGACAGCGGAATTGGCGTGTCAGAGGATTTTAAGAAACGCATTTTTGAGGCTTTTGAACAGCAGGATGGGCAAGATACACGAAAATATGGTGGCACAGGATTGGGTCTGGCAATTAGCCAAAGAATAATTAAAATGATGGGTGGAAGTATATCATTAAAGAGCGAAATTAACAAAGGAAGCCAATTTGTACTTCACTTTAAGAATGTGCCGATTGCCAAAGAAACATTCATAGACACAGTAAAAGATGTTAGAATTAATCCAGAACAGGTTGTATTTTCTGCGCCTACTGTTTTAATTGTTGACGATATTTTTGAAAATAGAAAGCTGATAAAAGGCTATCTTCAGCCATATGCAATAACCCTAATTGAAGCTGAAAACGGTTTGCTTGCATTAGCAGAAATAAAGAACACCCGCCCGGATCTGATATTTATGGATTTACGCATGCCGGTTATGAATGGAAAAGAAGCCGTTAAAAAAATTAAGGCGAATGCCGAAACTGCCGATATTCCTGTGGTTGCTTTAACAGCATCTGCATTTATAAAAGAAGATGAAGAGATAGCCGGTTATGGCTTCGATGCCTATGTGCGTAAGCCTTCCAGCTTGCAGGATATTGTTGAAGTAATGACACGCTTTCTTCCTCACTCAATGATAGAGGAACCCGAAATTAATAAAGAACCTTTTTTATTTCCTGAAATAAAGCTTGCCAAAAGCGTTTACAAAGATTTAAAAGAAAATATCCTACCGTTGGCCAAGGAACTAAAGACCATCAGGCCCAGGAAAAAAGTTATTTTTCTTGCAAATGAATTAATCAGCTTTGGCGAAAAAAATGAGGAACAGGAAATTGTAAGATTTGGTCAAGAATTAAAAATGGCCAATATCAATTTCAATTTTGAACGCGAAAATGAGCTTATTTTAAAATTGCCCGGCCTTTTTACGCAGAAATAAGTACGATTGAGGTAATAAACAAAATAGATATATTTAAAAATGGACGCTTAAAATCTAAAAGAAATGAAATAGCCAGAATTAAAAAATCACCAAATGGAATGATTATATTCTTCATGGCTATTCCATCTGACCTTAGACCTAAAATTATAAACAGATGAATAAAAAAACTCCAAAAATTCTTATTGTCGACGACAACCCAAAAAACATGCAGGTTTTAGCCGGGTTTTTAACAGAAAGCGGTTACGAACTGGAATATTCTTTAAACGGAATGCAGGCTCTGCAATGGGTAGGAGCAGAAGACTTCGATCTTATTCTATTAGATATTATGATGCCCGAAATGGATGGTTTTGAAGTTTGCGAGAAAATAAAATCCAGTTCAAAAAACAATGATCTTCCCATCATTTTTTTAACTGCAAAAACAGATATCGAATCCATAAAAAAAGCATTTCAGATGGGCGGTGTTGATTATATCAGCAAACCCTTTAACGGTGAAGAACTCTTATCCCGTGTTTCTACTCACATCGAATTGAAATGTAGTAAAGACAGGCTAAAACACATCAATAAAAAGCTTGACGAATTAGTAAAGGAGCGAACCAGAGAATTGGAAAATACAGTTGCAGCCCTTGAGAT
>JAZDJM010000072.1:0-2764 GCA_043804305.1 Bacteroidota bacterium | reverse complement strand
CTGTCCTGGCGGCCCTACCTCTAACCTTTTGACCCATTTAGCGAAGGGCGATTTGGCATTATCGGTTTCTTTAACGGCAATCAGCAGTTTTATAACCATCCTGACTATTCCTTTTATTGTCAATTTTGCATTGATTCATTTTTTGGATCAAAGCCAGATGATTCAGCTCAACGTGGTTGAAACCATTCTGCAAATATTTGTAATCATCGTAATTCCAATCACAATTGGGATGTTAGTCAGAAAATACAAGGAAGGATTTGCGCACAAAATGGCCAAGCCTGTTCGAAAAGCATCCGGAATCGTGATGGTTTTAGTAATTGTTGGTATATTTATCAAAGAGAGGGCTCACTTTGTTTCCTATTTTCAACAAGCCGGAGCCGCTTCATTGGTTTTGAATATTGTTTCCATGTTTATTGGTTATTATTCAGCACGTTTATTTAAAATTGCCGATAAAAGTGCAATATCAATTTCAATAGAATCGGGTATTCAAAACGGAACTTTAGCCATTACCATAGCGGTGGTGCTGTTAGGTAATTCTGAATTTGCAATTGCCCCGGCCATTTACAGCCTGATGATGTTTTTTACAGGTGGTGTAGCTGTGTATTTTGGAAACAGGTTTACAAAGAAGCAGCTGGCAACCGAAAAGGTTAAGTCCCAGTAATAATCTTAGTAATTACGGCATTTTAACAAATGCCGATGATTATTTTATTAATCGCTCTTGATCTATTATTCTTTTGATAGCTGTCAAAAAATAGTTTGACAGCTATCAAATTTTTTTTAATACCTATCATAATTCTTTTTAATAGGTATTAAATTATAAAAAGATGTAGTTCGGCTAAAAAAATATTGCTCAACATTTATTTAAATGATGCACAGCATAAGCGAAACGCGTATAGGGCATTCCAAACAAACGGCATAGAAAACCCACCTATGGTTTTTTCCTGATTTATGAAATCTCAGAAATTTCATGTAGGTTTGCGCTCTAAAAACACAACATGATTCAATCTCATTTGGGAGAATTTGCAGCCTTACTAACTGCAATTTTCTGGACAATAACAGCTTTAGCCTTCGAAGGTGCAACCAAACGTGTAGGCCCATTTGCGGTTAACCTTATCCGTTTGGCTTTTGCATTGGTATTTCTAAGTTTTTTGTCCTATTTCAGCAGAGGCATTGCTTTTCCAACTGATGCAAACGGACATATGTGGCTTTGGTTAGGCTTGTCCGGCGTAATCGGGTTTATTTTGGGCGATTATTTTTTGTTTGCCTCCTACCCCATCATCGGTTCACGGATGGCCATGCTTATGATGACTTTAGCTCCGCCAATAGCAGCTTTTTTTGGCTGGCTGGCTCTTGGTGAAACTATGAATTATAAAGGTTTAGCCGGAATGATTTTAGTACTTTCAGGCATTGCCATTGCAATTTGGAGCAAGCCTAACGGCGATAAAAAAATGCAATTGAAATTTCCCGTTCGCGGATTGATTTATGGATTTATTGGTGCATTAGGCCAGGGCGGTGGAATTGTATTGAGCAAATATGGAATGGGACAGTATAATGCTTTTGCTTCAACACAAATCCGGGTGATTTTTGGAATAATCGGATTTGCTTTGCTGATAACATTTTTAAAGCGATGGAAAAACGTAAGCAGCACTTTCCAAAATAAACCTGCTATCCGTGGAATTCTTCTTGGTTCTGTATTCGGGCCATTTCTTGGCGTTTCTTTTTCGCTACTTGCTGTTCAGAATACCAATACCGGAGTTGCTTCAACCATTATGGCTATTGTTCCGGTTTTAATTATTGCACCGGCAGTTGTTTTGTATAAGCAAAAAGTCAGCCTTCCTGAAATATTAGGAGCTTTTTTGAGCGTTTTTGGCGTGGCGATGTTCTTTATCTAAAAACAAAAATTATCCCAATAGTTTTTTCAATGTATCCATATTGAACGAATGATGCAGATTTTTAGCCTCCGCCTGATAAAGGAATTGCAGTTTACCGGCATGTGCTTCATTGATTTTTCCGCGAACAATTTTCATCGTGCTGTTTACCATATGGTTGGCTTCTGAGAAACCTTCGTCCAATACGGCAAAAGTGGATGGCAACCAGCGTTCAGGAAACATTCCGGCATATTTGCCACCGGCTTTGTATTTATTAATTTCTTCTTGCAGAATAATTATTGCCTCCTGATGTCCTTCGGCAGATGAAGGCTCAAGTCCTCTTTTTTTAATTTCCTTCCGTAAACTTTCTTTGTTGGGCACGATTAATCCAACTGTATAAGGATCCTGATTATTGTGCAACATACATTGTTCTACATAAGCCGAATGTTCCATCAATGCTTCTTCAATACTTTCGGGGCTGTATTTTTCGCCATCATGCCCAATGAGTAAACTCTTGTAACGGCCTAAAACATAGAGAAATCCGTCGGAATCCAAATAACCCAAATCGCCCGTATAAAGCCAGCCATCACGAAGTGCATCTTTGGTAGCGTTTTCATTTCGCCAATAACCAACCATAACATTCTCGCCTTTTACAACAATCTCGCCTTTTTCGCCCTGAGGCAATTCATTTCCTTTATCATCGCAGATTCTCAATTCAAGATTTTTGACCAAAAAACCGGAAGATCCCATTTTATGCCTATGTTCTGCATTTGAAGAAATTATGGGCGATGCTTCTGACAGTCCATAACCCTGATACATAGGCATTCCGATGGCATAAAAGAATTTTTGAATATCTAAATCGAGCAAAGCACCACCTCCGATGAAAAATTTTAGAT
>JAZDJM010000071.1:0-2834 GCA_043804305.1 Bacteroidota bacterium | reverse complement strand
TTTTTGAAGTTTATTTGCCTTTTAACGACTTAAGAAATTAAAAACGATGGAAACAAAAGCAAAAATATTACTCGTAGAAGATGATACAAATCTGAGTTTGGTTTTGAAAGACTATCTGGAAATGCTTGGTTACGAAACCGTCTTGAAAAAAGATGGTGAGGAAGGCTTGAAAGCATTTAAGGAAGAAGACTTTAATTTATGTATTTTAGATGTAATGATGCCCAGAAAGGATGGATTTTCATTGGCGCAAGATATTCGGATAATCGACGAAAATGTTCCCATAATTTTTCTTACGGCTAAAGCCCTTAAAGAAGATAAAATAACCGGTTTTAAAATGGGTTGCGACGATTACATTACCAAGCCATTCAGCACCGAAGAGCTCAGCCTAAGAATTGAAGCCATTTTAAAGCGCTGCATTATTCAGTATCGTCAGGAAAATATTCCAAGAATTTTTGAAATTGGTAAATATCTTTTCGATCATGAGAATATGGTTTTAATTTTTGATGGTTCTGAAAAAACGCTTACCCGAAAAGAAGCTGCATTGTTAAAACTACTCTGCAAAAATATAAATCAGTTAGTTACCCGCGATTTTGCCTTAAAACAAATCTGGGGCTCAAACGACTACTTTATCGGCCGTAGTATGGATGTTTTTATCGCCAAACTACGCAAAATGTTAAGCCTCGACCCAAACATTGCCATAAAAAATGTGCATGGAACCGGATTTAAACTTGAAGTAAACTAATTTTATTTCGGATTAAATATCAACTGTTAATTGAATTGATTTACAATTAAAAAAAATTGTAAATTTGCACACGAATCAATAGTAAATACATTTGGAAACAGCAGATTACGACCCCCTCTCAAATCTTTTTTTAATTCTATTCAATTCATTTATCCAAGCGCCTTTTGATCCACTAACAGTTCTCTATCTTTTACTCTTGCTCTTTTTAATCCTGTCTTCGGCAATGATTTCAGGTAGTGAAACCGCTTTTTTTTCGCTAAGCCCGGCCGATTTATCTGAATTTTCTGATAAAAAAAATAAAATCCACCAACGGATTAAAAGCCTACTCGAAAAACCAAAGCACCTACTCGCCACAATTCTTATAGCAAATAATTTTGTAAATGTGGGCATTATAATTCTGTCGGCCTACTTGATTGATGCGAATTTCGATTTTTCAGCATTCCCAATCTGGGGTTTCATTATTCAAGTAATTGCTGTAACCTTTATGCTTCTGCTTTTTGGCGAAATCATGCCAAAAGTTTATGCCAACCAATACAACATCAGCTTTGTGCAATTAATTGCCACCCCAATGTTTTTCATCAATAAATTTATTGGGCCTTTAAGTCGGGCACTTTCATTATCAACAACCATAATCGATAAAAGAATTGTTAAAAGAGGGCATCAGGTGTCTCTTAGTCAACTGGATGATGCTATCGAAATTTCGTCTGATGAATTATCAACAGAGGAAGAAAAAAACATCCTCAAAGGAATTGCAAAATTTGCCGATATTGAAGCAAGCGAAATCATGAAGGTAAGAATGGATATGGTTGCTGTTGATATCGATACTTCATTCTCAGAACTCACAGCCACCATCTTGGAATCCGGTTTTTCAAGAATTCCTGTTTATGAAGAAAACCGGGATAAAATAAAAGGAATTATCTATATCAAAGACTTGCTTCCCCATTTAAACAGCTCAAAAGATTTTAACTGGAGTTCTCTGCTAAGGCCTGCGTTTTATGTCCCTGAAAACAAGCGTATTAATGAATTGCTTGACGAATTCAGAAAAAAGAAAATTCATATGGCTATCGTGGTTGATGAGTATGGAGGAACATCGGGAATGATAACTTTAGAAGATGTTTTAGAAGAAATTGTCGGAGAAATTAATGACGAATTTGATGTTATGGATGACGACATTGAATTTGAAAAAATAAATGATACAACCTATATTTTTGCCGCAAAAACATCGATAATCGACTTTTGCAAAGTATTAAAAGTTAGTGATTCTGTGTTTTATGAAATAGAAGGCGACTACGACAGCATTGCCGGATTCTTCCTCGAACTCTACGGGAATATACCCAAAATTGGAACAAAAGTTGTTCATCACAATTTCACTTTTACAGTCGATTCACTGGATCACCGTCGAATTAAAAAGTTAAAAATTGAAATTGCAGCTGATGAAAATTAATAAACTTCATATGCCATTCATGGCACTGGCAGCAGTTCTGATAGTGCTTGTTTTTAATTCATGTAAGGATTATTATCAACCAAAACCCCGAGGCTATTTTAGAATTGAGTTCCCTAAAAAGAAATATTTAACCTCATCCGAGAAACTCCCCTATTCATTTGATTATCCGGTTTATGCTAACTTAGAAAACGACAATCACCCATTTGCCGAAAAGTACTGGACAAACCTTGTTTTTCCGGATTTTCAAGCAAAAGTACATTTGAGTTACAAAGCTGTAAATGGTAATTTGGCGGCTCTTTTAGAAGATGCACATAAAATGGTAAACAAGCATATCCCAAAAGCAAACGCAATAAACGAGCAGGTTTTCATAAATAAAACTGAAAAAGTATATGGTATCGCCTATTCCATTCATGGTGTTGATGCAGCCTCCGTTTATCAGTTTTACCTGACCGACAGTACAAATCATTTTATAAGAGCAGCTCTATATTTTAATGTAGCACCAAACAACGATTCACTTTCTCCTGTAATTGCATTAATTAAAACCGATTTGCAGTACCTAATTCAACCATTTAAATGGAACAGCCGTTCAGAGGAAGGCCATAGTGCAATTTATCACGTTTAAGTGATGAACGAGCAGTCTCTTTGTGT
>JAZDJM010000070.1:0-3236 GCA_043804305.1 Bacteroidota bacterium | reverse complement strand
AACAGTTCGCCTGTCGACTGGCATCCTGGCTTTTATATACGCTTTTTCAACAATCAGATATTCAATTCCAAGGACTTCCATTAAAGTACCCCGACTGGTTTCGTTCATTTGTTCAAGAGAATAATTCATCTTTTTATGTATTGTCTGTTTAGCAAAAATAAACTTCTATAATGGAATTACGTAAGGAATTAACAGAAATTGTATTTTCGCTTAAAAAATTGCATGACCGGAGAAGAAAAAATAAAACTGAAAGCCTTTATCGAAAAAAAGATCGAAAAGTTGATTGAACAAATTTCAGATTTAAAAGAACTAACAAAGCCCATCGAACCTGATTGTGCTATTGGGAGAGTAAGCCGGATGGATGCCATAAATAATAAAAGCGTAAACGAGTCAGGATTACGAAAAAAAACTGAACAACTGAACGGCCTTGAATATCCCGTAAGTATATTGGATACTAATGAATTTGAACATTGCAGTAGCTGTGGGGAGGAAATTCCGGCCGGTAGGCTTTTTATTTTACCCGAAAGCAGAAAATGTGTAAGATGTGCCGATTTAAATTCCGGGAATTTATAAGTTATTATTGCCATTTGTAATGCCTTTGTTACCTTTGTTTAAATTTCAAATTTGAATGCGATTGAAAAATATATTAAATAAACTTCTGTTATTCAGTGTAATTCTGGTTTTTTCTTCCTGTTTGAAGAATGAAATATGCAGTCCGGTTGATATACAAGTTGAAGCCGGGGTTTTCAATAAGACCAGCAGCCCGATTAATAATGGATTAATCACAGCAAAAATAGACCTTGACAGTATTTATGCCATTGAGCTACAAAGTAAAAATGTAGTGAAAAATGCCCTTCAAATTGATAAAATAAGATTTCCCTTAAACAACGAATCCAATCAAACCACTTTTGTTTTTACTAAGGGCAGTCTTAAGGATACATTGTATATTAATTACGATAAACAACTGTTTTTCAGCTCTATAAAATGCGGAGTCTATTATAGTTATTCGCTAAAGAGTATTGAATACACTACAAATTTTTTTAAAGAAGTTCTATTAATTAAACCTGAGGTCAATGCCATTTCAGTTCAAAATATTCAATTGGTTTTTTAGTTTTATACTATTAGCAAGTATTTCAACTTTTGCCCAACAAGCAAATAATGAAGAACTTAATCAAAGACTTAAAAAATCGGAGGTGCTTCTTGAAAAAGGCAAATCGAAAAAGGAAAAAATTCCTTTTGATCGCGATCTTAAATTTGGCTGGGATATCAGTAATTTGTTGGTAGGATCAGTTTCGACAAAGCGAAGCGGATTGGATTTTTCGGTTGATTATGCGCTTAAAAGAAATGTGTACGGAACAATTGAAGCCGGAATAAACAGTTTTGAACAAAGCAGTGAAGTAATGGATTATTTTTCTGACGGACAATACTTTAGGATAGGTTTTGATACCGATATGCGTAAAAATAAAAAAGACTTAAGCCGCGATATGTTTTATTTGGGAGCAAGGTATGGATTTTCAAGCTTTAGCCAGCGAATTGAAAATTACCAAATTACATCAATCTACTGGCCAATGCTATTCGGTGAGGAATTAACACTCAAAAATCAGGCTCATTGGCTGGAAGCAATAAGCGGATTTAAGGTGGAAGTTTTTAGAAATATGTATTTAGGACTGGGACTTCGTTTTAAATTCCTGCTTTATCAGGCAGATAAAATCATAAAACCCTCACCTTTTATTCCGGGATATGGTAAAACAAACGGTGCTTTAGTGGTTGGATTTAATTATAGTGTATATTATAATCTACCCTTAAATTATTCAAAAAAGAAATCGAAAAATGCGAATTTTAATTAATCAAATTAGCTTCTTGGTATTGCTTATTGGATTTTTGTTTCCGAAAATTTCATTGGGACAAAGCGATCTAGATTCGAAAAGAATAATGAGTATCGGAATAAAATCAGGTGCAAGCACTAGCAGTCTAATGATTGGAATTCCTATTCAAAAAATAAACGCACCAATACTGCCCTCCTATGGATTAATTTTTAGTTATTTAGATAAAAAAATTGTTGGTATTCAGTTGGAAGTTAATTTTTTATCTAAACAATGGGAAGAAAATCCAATTGGAGACTATAATTTTAATTCCACCTTAAATTATATCGAAATTCCAATGCTTACTTCACTGCATTTTGGAAATAAATTTAAATTTCTGATCAATTTCGGCCCCTATCTCTCTTTTTTAATCAATGAACAATCTTCGCATACCATTGGTCAGGAATCAGAATATTATCCGTATTATCATGAAAGAATTCCTAAAAATGCGGATTTTGGACTTTCAGCCGGAGCAGGATTTAGATTTCAGAGTAGGATAGGAATATTTCAGGCTGAAGGCCGATACACTTTTGGATTCCAGAATCTTTACGATCCGGAAAAAAGCAATCTGGATTACAGCAATATGCAAACCATAAGTGCCACAATAAGTTATCAATTTGTTATATTCAATGGCCGTTAAATCAGCTATTCTTCTGTTCGATTTAGACGGAACACTTACCGACCCAAAAGAAGGGATACTGAATTCGGTGCATTATGCCCTTAAAAAGAAAGGCATCACCGAAAAAAACCCGGAGGAATTGCATCATTTTATTGGTCCACCGCTCCATCTTTCATTCAAAGAACGCTATCAGTTACCGGATGAAACATCCATGGCAAAACAATTTTGACACACAGGAGGATGATTATCGTGGATGTTCCATATGACCATTAAAAAACAAATTATAAACATATGAAAAAGCATATGAGATGGTGTGTATTTTTCGGGAATACTTTGCCGAAAAAGGAATTTTTGAAAACACCATTTATCCCGGGATTTTTGAATTATTAAAAGAGTTAAAGGCTCAAAAAAATATAATTTCTCTTGCCACAGCAAAGCCGACCATTTATGCAAAACAAGTAATTGATCATTTTAAAATTGCGTCATTTATCGATTTTATTTCAGGTGCAAATCAAGATGGCAGTAGAACTGAAAAAAAGGAAATCGTGGCCTATGCCAAGGAAATTACAGGAAATAAACCGGATTCGGAATATTTAATGATTTAACAGAAGCTGCCTTCTTTTGGTAATCAACTCTAGCCCCGATTGAAGCATGGGCAAAATATATCGAATACAATTATGGTTATTTGTTTAATGACCAAGCTTTTCGCAGAAACTACGGTGGTAGTATTAGACTAATAAAAGACTTTTAAAACC
>JAZDJM010000069.1:0-2312 GCA_043804305.1 Bacteroidota bacterium | reverse complement strand
ACGAAAGCTGCAAAACAGAATTCATCAACAAAAAAGTCATAATCAACCCAGATAAATCCATCATCACCCCAGCTTGTGGCCCAAGAATTTACTACAAGAAATGCACTTTTGCTATCATTATATCCGCCAAGGATCATTGCGTGATAAGCGTGCTGCATGCCCGGATCAAGATATGTATCAGAACTGATAACTGCATCTGAATTCCAGTTCATGAAATTATCACCAAGCTGGGCGCCGATAACAACAGCCCTGCCGTCAGCCAGATATGTTTTCAGGGTTGTAATATCCATGTTTCCTTCAGAACCGATCTTGCGGTAATTCTCAAGTTTATACTGGCTGGCATTGTTGGTCCAGTCTGATGAAGGTGATGAAGAACAATCGCCCAGGCTTTGATAAGGAACTGTGGACATGGTGGCAATTCCACGGGAAACCATAACATCCAGGGCCGATTCGAAACCAGTTCCATTACAACCGTCTCCTTTATCACCGGCAGGAATAGACCAAAAAAGATCTTTTGGACTGAATTGGTACTGGGTATTTGATAATTGTGAAGCTGTACGGTTTTGATCAACGGCTTCAAGATAAGTTTTTAAATTATATCCGCATGCCCAGGCAACACAGGTACCATACGCTCCCTGATTGCCGACAGGTGGAAATTTATCAAGCAAATTAATACTTGAGGGAAGATTTCCATCCCCGAACTGAGTCCCGAAATTAATATCGCTTTCAATTTCATCCATGTTTTCATCGTTCTCAAGCCATCCAAATAAAACGGATGCATCGTCACCATCTCCCAACACGTCTGATAATACTCCAAAAACCTTATCAGTGGTTTCTTCGTCACAACTGTTAAAACCAATTAATATCATGCCTAAAGCAAGGATTATAACAAGTGTAGGTTTCATTATTTTTCTCATGATTCTTATATGATTAGTTTGACATTATTTACTTTAAAAAATCTTTTTGATTCAATTCAACTGGTGAATTATAAGTAATTCTGCTAAGGGTTAGTGTTGCATTTTTCTCTATCGTCAATCCATCGGTAATTGGTTTACCGGCTATAAAAACAATATCTTCCAATAAAAGAGAATTAAAAAATTTGGCTTCATTGAGCTTGACAATGCCGAAAAATTGTGAATTTTTAATTTCAGCGGCACCCTGAAACTGACAATTTATAAATTCAGCGCGACCCAATACCTGGTTGTTGTTAAATGTAAAATTTGCGTTGAATTCGGTATAATTTAGAAAAATACCATATTGAAAACTAGCCATACTGAAATCTACATTTTGGAACATTTTGCAAGCACCAAAACGCGCTTCACCAGTAAAAAAAGATGATTGAAAATTACAAATCCCCCTGAATTCTGACTTGACAAAGTTGGCATTTCCATTAAATTGAGTGCGCTGAAAACGTGCATAATCACCAAAAATACAGGTACTGAAATAAGTGTTGTTAATATCAAATAAAGCTCCTTCAAAAACTGCTTTTTCTGCAAATTCTGATCCGCTGAAATTGGCAATTCCTTCAAAAACACAATCTCTGAAATTGACTTCTTTGTCAAATGTACAATTAATGAAACTTATGTTTTTTTTGAAGGTACACATATGTTGAAATCGTTGATCATCTTTCAAATAGGCCTTTATTTCACCTTCAAAACGGCAATTAATAAAAGTAACAGAAGAAGCTATGTGTGAACGGAATGTGCCCATAGCTTCAATATATTCTTCTGAAACAGCGGTAAAATTCAAATCTCCTGTAATCGTAAGCTCTTCGAAATAAACCGTTTCTTTCTTTTTGAGAAGGGAAGCAATATCTTCACTTTCGATGACTTTTTGCCCTGAATTGGACTTTTCGGCATTACATGAAAAAACAATTGATATAAACAGAAAAATGGGAATGAAAAATAAAGATCGCTTCATCTGGAAAATGTAATTTTTATCAAATATACTAAAAAAGAGACTGTATTTTTTGACTGGTATTTGAGCTTGTTGCTTTTAACAAATACTTTACACAAACATGCAAAAATTAAGGATGAACAATTTCAATGTCGCAAACAACCGGAAAATGATCGGAATATAATAGATGTGGCACCTTAAAATTTTTCGAATCGAATTCGGGTGAATGAAATATATAATCAATCCTAAAGGATGCAATTTTTCTCTCATAGGTATTTCCAAAACCATTCCCGGCATTAATAAAAGCATCAGTAAGTTGGCCGCGCATTTTATGATAAGTATAAGAAACAGGTGTGTCATTAAAATCACCACAAACAATCACAGGGTAAGGAGACTGTTTGATATGCTCTGATATA
>JAZDJM010000068.1:0-3775 GCA_043804305.1 Bacteroidota bacterium | reverse complement strand
GAAAATGCCAATGATGAAGCATGCAGAGCCAAAAACAGAAGAACTGATTTTGAATTAATATCAGATTAGTTTGTTATGTACTCAAAGAATCCACTTTTCGACTTAAGAGGGAATCTCAACAGAAAGACAAGTATTACTTTACAAATTGCAGGAGCATTAATTGTTTTTGTAGTTTGGTGGTTGCTTAGCATCACGGTTTCAAAAAAGAATATTACCCAAATAGATACTTTTGAACTGAAGTCTAAAAACCTTGTTATAACTGATTATTCGTATTATTCGAACGATTCACTGCTTATTGCAGATTTTGACAAATTAATGGAGATGGATGATTCCCAACTTGAAAAGTTTGGGTTGAAGAAAATTTCAGTTTCCAGCCTGCCTTCTCCAAAAGAAGTAATCCTGGCCATTCCCGTATTGTATCAGAAAGACAATCTTATATCAAATGTTTTCATCTCAATAAAACTCAATGTTCTTGGGTATATTATTGCCATTTTTATTTCTATTCTTATCGGGTTTATTATTGGATTAATTCCCCTATTCAGAGGCCTTTTTAATCGAATTTTTGATGCCGGCCGATTTATTCCACTTACCGCGGTTACCGGAATTTTTATTCTTTGGTTAGGAATCGGAAGCGAAATGAAGGTTTCCTTTCTGGCCTTTGGTATTCTGGTATATTTAATTCCGGTGGTTGTTCAAAGAATTGATGAAGTTCAGTCCGTTTATCTTCAAACCGTATTTACATTAGGAGCAAGTCCATGGCAAACGGTAAAAACCGTTTATTTTCCTTATGTTTTAAGTAAATTGATTGACGATATCCGTGTTTTAACGGCTATTTCATGGACCTACATCACCATAGTTGAAATGCTTAATAAAAGCGGAGGAATTGGACAATTGATCTGGGAAGCCAAACGACAAAGTGCTATTGATAAGGCATTTGCAGTATTATTAATAATTATTTTGATTGGCATATTGCAAGATAAACTATTTGCTTCTTTGGATAAAGTAATATTTCCTCATAAGCACACACAATCCGGCGAAAAATAATTATGGTACATTTTAAAGACGATCCGATTTTACCCAATATCATAGAATTGAGAGATGTAAACCAATCGTATGATGATGGGAAAACCCAAATAATTCAGAATTTTGATTTATTGATTGAAGACAAACCTTTTCAGGGACAGTTTGTAGCTTTACTTGGAATGTCAGGCTGTGGTAAAAGTACAATCTTACGATATATTGCAGGACTCCAAAAGCCAACTTCCGGAACTGTTCTAATTAAAGACAAAGCTGTTGGCGACGATTTAAGAGTAAATATGGTGTTTCAGCAATACTCTTCTTTACCGTGGATGAGCGTGCTTGACAATGTTGCATTGGGGTTAACCTTTAAAGGTGTTTCAAAACAGGAAAAAGAAGCCAAGGCCATGGAAATTATCGAATGGGTTGGACTTAAAGGCCATGAAAAAAAGTTTGCCCAATACCCTTTACTTTCAGGCGGACAACTGCAAAGGGTTGCTATTGCACGAAGTTTGGTTTACAATCCTGAAATTTTGCTAATGGATGAACCTTTCGGAGCCTTAGATATTGAAACACGGCAAAGCATGCAGGATTTACTCATTAATATCTGGAACAAATTTCACACAACAATTGTATTTGTAACTCACGATATTAATGAGGCTGTTTATTTGGCCGATGATATCTATATCATGAAAAAAGCGCCTTCAAACATTGTCGAATCCCTAAAAGTGGATCTGCCAACTAACAGAAACATCGAAATGAAAAAATCCATTCGGTTTCTCGAATTGGTAAGAGAAGTTGAAGAGAAAATGCTCAATACCCTGAAAAATAATCGTTATTGATATTTTTTTATGTCTTTAATCAATCAGATAGAAAAGTTAATAGCCGGTTCGATCCCGGGCACAAGTACCATAAAATCGGGCAATAAACTAAAGCCTGAGGAGATATTGTTGCTCTCCGGTTTATACAAAAATTTAAACCTGCGGAAAGAGAGCATATTATTAGTTTCGATTGAAGAGAATAAATCAAATTTTCTGTTAAGCGATAAATATTTATATCTGCAAAGCCAAAGATTTATACCCGAAGCATTTGATATCGGGCAATTGGATGATGAGCCATTTGGAATATTAAAACCCCAAGAAAAGAAAATTCTTAAAGAAAGTTTGTTTTTAGTTTCTACAAACAAAACCGAAACACGAAATACATTGGATAGCTTTCTTAATAAATATAAAAACTTGGTTCATGAAGAGAAAGAAAATTTTCAAAATGAGAAGCTCTTCTTTGATGGTCAATATATTGAGATGCTAAAGCATGAAGCTGATGAAATAGTTAAGCTTTGCCATGAATTAAACAGTGACCCGCATTTTATTCAAAGTCTGAATCTAATTTATAGCACTTCCAATGAAGCAGCTGATGGATACAAAGCCGAACATTTAATGATTTCGGATATAATCCAAACATATAATGAAGTAGCCATAAACGAAAACGAAAAAAGTAAATTTACATTAGCCTATTTTTTCGATTACCTGCAAGGAAAAGATCTCGCCAAAGGAATTACCATACAGCGACTTAATCAGATGACAACCAATACTTTATTTCTAGAAAACATCGAAAAAATTAAGGCTGCAAAATATATTCATACCAATACAGAATACACCGGTGAATACCTGATTCCTGCCATTCTTTTCAGAATGCAACATGACTTTTTTATGAAATCAGGAAATAGCATTTATCGGTTTGCTACAATTATTGCAAAAGCAGACGGCAATGTTAATGATGAAGAAAAAAAGGCATTAAAAAAGGTATTGGAAAAAACGTCCAAACCAAAAGTTAAAACCAGTGGGGTATCAACAAATTCAATTCCAGCAGGTGATACGCTTGAAGCCGTAATGAATGAGCTTGATTTATTAATTGGACTTGAAGATGTTAAAAAAAGCATTAAGGAGCTGGCTAATCTGCTTAAAGTCCAAAAAATAAGGACTGAAAAAGGAATGCCAAATATTGAAATTGGCCTTCATGCTGTATTTATGGGACCTCCGGGTACCGGCAAAACAACAATAGCCCGATTGTTGGGACGGCTTTATAAACATTTGGGGTATCTGGAAAAAGGTCACCTTATTGAAACCGATCGAGCCGGAATGGTGGCCGGCTATGTTGGCCAAACAGCTATTAAAGTCAATGACATTGTAAAAGAAAGTATTGAGGGTGTTTTATTTATTGATGAGGCATATTCATTGAATACTCAAGATGGCGGACGCGATTTTGGAAGTGAAGCCGTTGATGCTTTGCTTAAAAGAATGGAAGATTTAAGAAATCAACTGGTAGTAGTAGTTGCGGGTTATACGGAACCTATGAAATTATTTGTTGAATCTAATCCTGGCTTGCGTTCAAGATTTAACCGGTTTTTTAATTTCGACCATTTTTTACCGCTACAACTTTTACAGATTTTTGAATCATTCTCTACTAAATCTGACTTTCTTTTAAAAGCCGATGCCAAAGATAAGTTGCTCGATACTTTCGAAATGCTCTATGAAAAAAGAGATGCAGGATTTGGAAATGCACGTGTTGTAAGAAATTTATTCGAAAGATGCATTCAAAATCAAGCAAACAGAATAGTTAATATCGCAGAAGTTACTAAAGAAATTTTGCAGAATATTGAAGCCATTGATATACCCGAACCAAAAAGCATGGTTGAACAGGTTTTTTTTACGGTAAATGATGATGAATAATTGATAGTGGATAATTGATAGTGGATAAT
>JAZDJM010000067.1:0-5445 GCA_043804305.1 Bacteroidota bacterium | reverse complement strand
ATTCCTTTAGGCGAAGCTGCTTCATGGGATATGGAACTGATAGAAAAAGCATCACGGATTTCTGCAGAAGAAGCAAGCGCTGCTGGAATAAACTGGACCTATGCGCCAATGATTGATATTGCAAGAGATCCACGTTGGGGCAGAGTTTCAGAAGGTTCCGGAGAAGATGTTTTTTTAACTTCTCAAATTGCAAAAGCCAAAGTTAGAGGTTTTCAGGGCGATGATTTATCAAATTACAATACCTTGCTTGCCTGTGCAAAACATTTCGCTGCTTACGGTGCCGCTCAGGCAGGCAGAGATTACTTTACAGTTGATATATCGGAAAGAGAATTAAGAACAACCTTTCTTCCTCCGTTCAAAGCAGCGCTCGATGAAGGTGTAGCAACATTTATGACTGCTTTTAATGAGTTAAATGGAGTTCCAGCATCAGGCAATAAATTTTTATTAACCGATATACTAAGAAACGAATGGGGATTCGAAGGATTTGTGGTGACTGATTATACTTCGATGAAAGAAATGATTCCACACGGTTATTCAAAAGATGAAAAACAAGCCGGTGAGCAAGCCATAAATGCCGGTGTTGATATGGATATGCAAAGCGGAATTTATATTGAACACCTAAAAGACCTGATTCGGGAAGGCAAAGTATCAGAAAAAAGAATAAATGAAGCAACGAGAGCTATTCTTGATTATAAGTATCGTTTAGGCCTTTTTGAAGATCCCTATCGTTATAACAATGAACACAGAGAAAAGGAATCTATGTTAAAACCAGAGTTTTTGGAGTTAAGTAAAAATCTCGCTATTAAATCGATGGTTTTATTAAAAAACAATAACAATCTGCTTCCGCTCAACAAAAAACAGAAAATTGCACTCATCGGTCCTTTGGCCAAGGATGATTATAATATGATAGGACCCTGGTCGGCACAAGGTGATAGAAAAGGAACCGCAATTAGCGTTTACGAAGGATTTGAAAATCTTTTGGGGTCTAAACATTCTTTTTTGTATGCAAAAGGTTGTGAAATAAACAGCGAAAACAGGTCGGGATTTAGCCAGGCTGTTCAAATTGCCAAACAGGCTGAAGTAGTTGTGATGGTAGTGGGAGAACTATCAAATATGAGTGGAGAAGCAGCCAGCCGAACAAATTTAGATTTGCCGGGCGTGCAAAAAGAGCTTATTCAGGAGATAAAAAAAACAGGCAAGCCTCTAATACTTGTTTTAATGAATGGCAGGCCACTTACTCTGGAAACCGAAAACAAACTTGCCGACGCAATTCTGGAAGCATGGTGGCCAGGAACAATGGGAGGAGCAGCCATTGCAGATATTGTTTTCGGTCATGCAAATCCATCAGGAAAATTGCCCATCACTTTCCCTAGAAATATTGGACAAATACCACTCTACTACAATATAAAAAATACCGGAAGGCCTTATGAAATTGATGGTAAAGAACAAAGGTTCCGTTCAAGATATTTAGATGTTGATAACTCACCATTATTCCCTTTTGGTTTTGGTTTGAGTTATACATTTTTTGAATACTCTGAGTTAACATTGGATAAATTAGAATACGATTTTGGGGATGAAATTAAAATAAGCGTCAAAATCAAAAATACCGGTAAATACGCAGGCGAAGAGACTGTTCAGCTTTATATCCGGGATATCGTAGCCAGTGCTACGCGGCCATTAAAGGAACTCAAAGCATTTCGCAAAATTTATTTAGAACCCAATCAATCCCAAATTGTCACTTTTAATTTGAAAAAAGATGATTTAGCTTTTTTTACATTTGACATGAGTTACAAAACTGAACCCGGGGATTTTAAAATTTATGTCGGAACCAATAGTCAGGAAGTTTTAGAAGCCGGATTTACTTTAAAATAATTTGATTTTCTTTCTGTTAGTTCAAAAAATTCCTAAAATCGTACACATTTAATTGGTGTTTAGTTATTAATGCAATTTGTAGCACCCTGGTTCGTGATGATTTAATAAAATAGGCATTTTTTTTGTTGGCATCCTCGACTAAATATTGTTATCGATCATTTTTTTTATAATTTTAGGGTGGCCAATTAATTTACAATGCTTTTTTTACCCCACAAAATTTTCAAGTTAGATGCTTGTTTTACACAATTTTATTAAAAAAATAGATTCTAAATTAGGATTTAGAATTAATTATAGTACATTTGTGTAATCGATTACATAAATTAAATCTATATGACTAATTACAACTTCAGATATGCATCAAATCCAAGAGATGCTCAAAAATATGGAACTAATGACCTGCGTGAGCAGTTCTTAATTGAAAAACTTTTCGTTAACGATCAAATTAACCTGACTTATTCCATGTATGAAAGGTTCATCGTAGGCGGCGTTATGCCTACCAAAGAAAAATTAAGATTAGAATCCATACCTTATTTAAAATCTGAAAACTTCCTTGACAGAAGAGAACTCGGAATTATTAATGTCGGAGGAAAAGGTGTTGTAAGTGTTGATGGCGTTCATTACCAACTTCAAAAAAAAGAAGCCCTTTACGTTGGCCAAGGTTGCAATGAGGTTATCTTTTTAAGTTCACCCGGAGAACAAGCTTTATTTTATATAAATTCAGCCCCGGCACATAAAAAATATCCAACAAAAAAAATTGGATTAGAAGATGCTGAAGTTATTCATCTGGGCGATACTAAAAATGCAAATAAGAGAATTTTAAACAAATTAATTGTAAACAGTATAGTTGAAACCTGCCAGCTTCAAATGGGACTTACAGAACTATTACCCGGCAATATTTGGAATACAATGCCTGCACATACGCACAACAGAAGAATGGAAGCATATTTTTATTTTGATTTGGAAGAAGGACAAACCATCTCTCATTTTATGGGAGAACCTCAAAACACAAGACATATTTTTTTAGTAAATAATCAGGCTGTAATTTCTCCTGAATGGTCGATCCATTCCGGTGCTGGAACTTCAAATTATTCGTTTATTTGGGGAATGGCCGGCGAAAATTTAGATTATAGCGATATGGATATTTGCGCGCCTGATGAACTAAGATAATTTACAATGAAATAGCCAAGAGTAAAAATCACAATCGGGAATGATTATTTTCCTTATGGCTATTCTCCCGAAAAATCGGGACAGGCTATCTGACAATTAAAAGACAAAGTATAAAACAGATGAAAAATTTATTCGATTTAAATGGCAAAAGAGCCTTAGTTACAGGTGGTGTCCACGGATTGGGGATGGCCATGGCTAAAGCTTTAGGGCACGCAGGGGCCGAACTGATAGTAAATAATTATTCTGCTGACATGCTTGATGATGCAAAAAAAGAGTACGAAAGTGAAGGATTAAAAGTTCATACATATGTATTTGACGTTACAAACGATAAAGAAGTTGAAAAATATATAGATATCATTGAAAAAGAGGTCGGGCCTATTGATATTTTAATCAATAACGCGGGAATTATAAAAAGAATTCCGATGCAAGACATGGAATCTGATGATTTTAGAGCAGTTATCGATGTTAATCTGGTTGGACCATTCATTGTTTCAAAGTATGTTGGGCGAAAGATGATTGCCCGTAGAGCAGGAAAAATAATCAATATCAATTCCATGATGAGCGAACTAGGCAGAAATACGGTTTCGGCCTATGCAGCATCAAAAGGCGGATTAAAAATGCTTACCCGGAATATGGCCACTGAATGGGCAAAATACAATATCCAAACAAACGGAATCGGACCGGGCTATTTTGCAACTTCTCAAACCGCGCCAATTCGCGTTGACGGACATCCGTTTAACGAATTTATTATTCAACGCACACCGGCCGGCCGCTGGGGAGATCCGGAAGATTTAGGTGGCGCCGCAGTTTTTTTAGCTTCAAAAGCAAGCGATTTTGTTAACGGACAAATCCTTTATGTAGACGGGGGAATATTGGCAACCATTGGAAAACCTTCAAACGAAGATTAATTGATTAGCATTTATAAAAAAAACAAATCTTAGATTTATATTTTCTGTAATTTGGGCAGAAAAGAATTTTGAACAAAGAATTTCAAATCAAAAGAAAACAATGAAAATAAGTAAATACAGTTTTGGAGTAGGAGATCGATTCAACCATGAAGGTGAAGCTCAACTCAAAGCATTGATAAAAGCCAATAAAAAGGGCATTGAAGTAACTCCAGTTTGGAATAAATCGAACCGTGAACATAATATCGTTCATTCTGAACCTGCTGGTACACGATTAGAGGCCGATGCCGCAGTTAAAAATTTGGGTTGGGAAGGCCCTTATTTTGTTGATGCCGACCATATTAACTTGTCCAATGTTGATCGTTTTATCCAACATTCCGATTTTTTCACGCTCGATGTGGCCATGTATATTGGAAACGAATCATCTGCAGAAAATATTGCTTCATTTAAAAAATCGTGCAGGGCGCTGGGCAGCAAAGTTGCAATCCCGAGAATCGCTGACCCAATTGTTATTTCCGACAATTTATTAAACGAAGTTTCAGGTAAATACTTGGCTGCCATTAAAGAAGCCGGGAAAATATACAGGCATATTGCCGGTGTAAAAGGTGTTGGCAATTTTGTAACTGAAGTATCAATGGATGAAGTAGAAGAGCCACAAACTCCGGTTGATATGTTTTTTATTATGAAAATGATTGCCGACGAAAAAATTCCGGCTCAAACCATTGCTCCCAAATTTACAGGCCGTTTTAATAAAGGAGTTGATTATATGGGAGATGTATTGCAATTTGAAAAAGAGTTTGAGCAAGATGTTTTGGTAATTGATTACGCTGTAAAAGCATTTGGACTTCCGGATGACTTGAAAATGAGTGTTCATTCTGGTTCTGATAAATTCACAATTTATCCAATTATGGCCAAAATCATTAAAAAATATAATAAAGGGCTTCACGTAAAAACAGCCGGAACAACTTGGTTGGAAGAGGTTATTGGATTAGCAATATCAAGCGATGAAGGTTTAGTTGTTGCGAAAGAAATTTATACCAATGCGCTTGCCAGAAAAGAAGAACTATGTGCTCCCTATGCCGACGTTATCGATATTGATGATGACCAACTTCCAACAGCAGAGGAAGTTGCCAAGTGGACAGGTGAAAAATTCGCAAATACATTACGCCATATTCCCGGACACCCCGATTACAACTTAAACTTCCGCCAATTAATTCATGTTGGTTATAAAGTAGCAGCTGAAATGGGCGAAAAATACACCGGACTGCTTGAAAAGTATGGCGAAATTATTGGAGCTTGTGTTGAAGAAAATATTTACGACCGCCATCTAAAAAGATTATTTGATTTATAAACCAAATACTAGAATTATTTGATTAAATTTCGGATTCCCGACTAACCAATTCAAAGCTTATGAAGAAATTCATGGATAAAGATTTTCTCCTTCAAACCAATACGGCAAAGGAATTATATCACAATCACGCGGCAAATATGCCAATATTCG
>JAZDJM010000066.1:0-3007 GCA_043804305.1 Bacteroidota bacterium | reverse complement strand
CGATTTTACCTTTTATTTTTTCGGTTCCTATTGCACGTAATTCATCCAGTGATTTCACTTCAATAATCTCGGCAGTGATACCATTTTCGGGGGTTGAAGCTGATGGGCCCAAAGCATCGATATTCAATTTGATTTCCTTTCCATCAATATGCATACTTGCCGAAGCGGAATGGCAAATCCAGGCGGGTGAAGAAAATTCCTGCAAAAAAACAGTATCAGCGCCTAAATCAATCAGGTATTTTTTCATCAAATCAACAGCGATAAACGAATTTTTTGTCCCGATTAAGCGGCCGGGAGCTTTCTCGCATAAAAGACCCAATTGATTATAAGCTTGTTTCGAAGTTAAAGCATTATCATATAACTTTTTGATGATTTTAAAATCCTCATTTTGTGCACTGGAATAAACTGGATGGAGCAAGCCTAGTAAAAGGAGATAAAATAGTTTTTTCATGAATGGTGGTTTGGTTTAAAAAACGCTAAAATTACTATTCTTTTTGATTTAAAAAAAAGAGGGTTTAACGCCAGAGGTTATATGCATTAGCGTCAAGCAAAGATGATTCGTTTTATCGGTCGGCACGACCGATAAAGAAACGCCTAAAGCCCAAGCCACCGACTCCCACACTATTGCATATGTGCCTTTATTAACTAATTACCGCGTGGCATTTATTTTAGGTATAAATAATTTTCAGCAGTCATTACTGGGATTTTAGCTAATTTAAAATCCTTTAAATTTCGAGTAATTATTATTTCCAGATTATTTTCTATTGCTGTGTAATATTGAATTGCATCCTCAAAATCTCTGAAATCTGAATTTAGAGACAAATCAATTATTTTGTCGTCCATTGGTAGAACTTTTACTAGTAATTTAAATTTACGAAGTATTTCTTTTGTTTTAGTGTCGTTTAGTTCCTTAGAGAGCATATAAAATGTATTCGCAAATGTTAACGAAGAAATTGCTAGTTTTATTTCTTTTTTGTCAGCAAGAGTGAATAATTCACTTGCTGGAATATAGAAATCTTGTCTTTTTGTAAGTAAATCAATAATTATATTTGTGTCAACTAATATTCTGTCCATTATTGATATTTCTTAGATAAATAATCTGTATAGTCTTTTTTATAATCTTCATTTTGATTACCAATAACACCAATTAAGCTTTGTACTAAGGGCGAAATTTCAATTTCTTTTTTTTGCTTATTAGTTATTGCTTGAAGGTAATTCTCTATCATCTTAGAAAGACTAATGTTTTTTTCCTTTGCATATTCCTTAGCACTTTCAATGATTAGTTTATCTAATTTGAGTGTTAATTTTGTATCCATAATTTTAAATTTATTTAATGTACGTGCAAATATACAAAAACAATACGGATTTGGCAAGTTTTTTTGCTTGCCGATAAATCAAAGCTAACCCTCCTAAAAATAATTTGTAAAAAAAATTACCACTTAAACAAAGGGAAATCTTTCATCAATTCATTTACCCTTTTTTTAACTTTTAGAATAATCTCTTCCTTATCAATATTTGAAATTACTTCATCAATTAAATCAACGATGATTGGCATGTGCTCTTCTTTTAAACCGCGAGTGGTTATTGCAGGAGTTCCTACTCGTAGACCAGAAGTTTGAAAAGGAGAACGGCTATCGAAAGGAACCATATTTTTATTTACCGTAATATCGGCTTTAACTAAAGTGTTTTCAACTAATTTTCCGGTTATTTCAGGAAATTTGGAACGTAAGTCGATAAGCATTAAGTGATTATCTGTTCCTTCTGAAATTACATGGTATCCTTTTTCAATAAATGCATCGGCCATTGCAGCGGCATTTTTCTGAACCTGAAGAACATATTCCATATAATTATCGGTCAATGCTTCGCCAAAGGCAACGGCTTTTGCAGCAATTACATGCTCTAAAGGGCCGCCTTGAATTCCGGGGAAAACTGCAGAATTTAAGAGTGCAGACATCATTTTGATTTCGCCTTTCGGTGTTTTCAAACCCCATGGATTTTCAAAATCCTCGCCCATTAAAATTAATCCGCCTCGTGGGCCACGCAAAGTTTTGTGTGTGGTGGTTGAAACAATATGGCAGAATGGCATAGGATCGTTTAATAAACCTTTGGCAATCAGTCCGGATGGGTGAGAAATATCTGCAAAAAGAATTGCCCCAACTTTGTCGGCAATTTCACGCATACGTTCATAATCCCAATCGCGTGAATAAGCGGAAGCACCAGCAATAATTAATTTAGGCTTGGTTTCCAATGCCTTGGCTTCCATTTGGTCGTAATCTATTTCCCCGGTTTCTTTATCCACTTCGTAAGAAACGGCATGATACAGAATTCCGGATGAATTTACCGGGCTTCCATGAGAAAGATGACCGCCATGCGAAAGGTCAAGCCCCATAAAAGTATCCCCGGGCTTTAGGCAGGTAAGCATTACAGCCATATTTGCCTGAGCTCCTGAATGTGGTTGAACATTGGCATATTCACATGCAAATAACTCTTTTGCACGATCAATGGCAATTTGCTCCGTTTGATCAACGATTTCGCAACCTCCATAATAACGCTTTCCGGGATAACCTTCGGCATATTTATTCGTTAAAACTGAACCCATAGCTTGCATAACTTCGTCGCTAACAAAATTTTCTGATGCAATTAACTCAAGGCCATGCATCTGACGATCTTTTTCCTTGGCAATCAGGTCAAATATTTCTTTGTCTCTTATCATTGTATTTTGAATATTTTTGAGAAAAACAGGATAAATTTTCTGTATTATTTGGCTGCAAAATTAGGAATTACGATTTGATAAACCTATCAAAACCAAAGAATCCTAAATATCTTTTAGTTTTTGCCAACTATCAATTCAATCATGCTGTCTTCGTGAAGGTATTGATTAGCAATGTTTAGGACATCTTCGGAATTAATACCGTGGATATGGTTCAAATAATCTTGATAATAATCTTCTGGTAAATTATATTCGTTGAGTAATCTTACAATTTCTCCCAATGCAAATGCACCGTTT
>JAZDJM010000065.1:0-4104 GCA_043804305.1 Bacteroidota bacterium | reverse complement strand
ATTTCTTTTGATTTGACTTTGTCTGGGGACAAAAGCCCGTTCGTGATTTACAACAGGATTTTGAATGAATCCAAGCTCAGGCGGCAATTTTCGTATTATGCATATCAATTAATAAACAACTCGATAAATATTGAGGAGTTGATGCAAAGTATTGAAAACAGAAAAAACATGATTGCTCCTTATGTGTTAATCGACTCGTATTACACAAAGGATTACGGCTTTTACTATTCCGATTTCCTAAATTCGTTTACATCAGCTTTCGGCCGACATGTTAAATATGGAATTTATCCCTATCTTCAAACTCGCAAGGAATCTATGAATCAGCAGGTTGAACTGTTTACCATGATGCCTGTTATTAAATATATTGCTCATCAAAGGGGCGAAAATCAATCGATTAGCTTTAAGGCAAAAGTAGAAGTAGCAGTTGCACCGGCAAAAGTTTATATTTTATATGCTGTTGATAATTATTCGTTTATGCAAAAAGAGATGCTTTTAATGAATGATGGTTTTTATTCATACACATTGGATGGCGTAGGTTTAAATCATAAAGTTAGTTATCAAATCAAAGTTCTTGATGCCATTCAGCAAGAGCAAATATTGCCGTGTAATCCGGCTGTAAGTAATGCAAGTTCTAGTGATATAAGGCTGTATATCAATGAATTTATGGCAAGTAATTTAAACACCATCACTGATGAATATGGAAATTCTTCGGATTGGATAGAGATTTATAATGCCGAAGAACAGTCGGTTTATCTGGGAGATATGTATTTGACCGATAATTTGAATATCCCAAATAAATGGCAAATGCCTGATATTTATATAAATCCGGGAGGTTTTGAACTTTTTTGGGCCAGTGGAGATTCAAATTCCGGGCCATATCACACCAATTTTAAGTTGAATAAAGACACTGAATCGATAGGGATTTTTAATAAAGACCAGTTAAAGGTTGATGCATTGGATTATCTGGCGCAAACTACAGATATTAGTTATGGAAGATATACGAATGGAACAGCCAATTGGGAATTCTTTAATACGCCAACTCCGCGGGCTTCCAATATTTCGAATTCAATTACCGGATTGCCGGTATTTAGTAATGATGATAAATTAATTGTTTATCCAAATCCTTCAAGCGGAGCTTTTATTTATTTAAACAAGCAAATTGACTGTAAAGTTTATAATTCATCAGGCAGGCTTATGTTTGAAGGTAATCAGATTAAGAGTATCAGTATCAGTGATTTTGCTAGTGGTCTGTACATTATTGTCGATCAGAATCAAACGAAAACCAGATTTGTTGTACTCTGATAATTGTACAAAACTTATGCTTGTTTAGAATCATTATGCTTAACTTTGCGCCTCTATTTTTTAAAAGATGAATATTCGGGAAGAACGACAAAATAAACGCATAAAACCTGACTGGCTTAAAATTAAAGTGCCATTCGGGAAAACCTATCTAAATGTTAAGGCTGTAATTGAGAAGAACAAACTTCATACAATTTGCACCAGCGGCCATTGTCCGAATATGGAAGATTGCTGGGGGCGAGGAACTGCAACACTTATGATTTTGGGCGATATATGCACACGGGCTTGTAAATTTTGCGCTGTAAAAACCGGAAAACCACTACCTGCCGATTTGGAGGAACCAAAACGTGTTGCTGAGTCTGTTGAACTTTTAAACCTCAAGCACGTGGTTTTAACTTCAGTTGATAGAGACGATTTGGAAGATGGCGGTGCCGCAATTTGGGCCGATACAATTCTAAGCATAAAAAAACGAACTCCTGAAGTAACTATCGAAGCTTTAATTCCCGATTTTAAAGGAAATTATGTGGATTTAAAAACTGTTATGGATTCAAAACCGGAAGTTCTTTCGCACAATATGGAAACAACCCGAAATTTAACTCCTCGATTACGAAGTTTGGCTAAATACGATCGTAGCTTAGAAATAATTAAATTGATTTCGGATTATGGAATTGTTTCAAAATCAGGAATTATGCTCGGAATTGGCGAAACGGAAAAGGATGTTCTGCAAACTATGGACGATTTACGGCAAGTCGGATGTCAGGTTTTAACCATTGGTCAATATCTTCAACCGTCCCCAAATCATTTGCCGGTGCGTGAATATATAAAACCTGAAATTTTTGAGCAGTATCGCCTTGCCGGAATTGAAAAAGGATTTACTCATGTTGAAAGTGGGCCATTGGTTCGCTCTTCCTATCATGCCGAAAAACATATCAACTTTAAATGAGCAGCCACACTATTTTCACTGATTTGGGATTAATCCCTTATTCAGAAGCCCTTGATTTTCAGCAAAAACTGTTTGATGAACTCATTCATTTAAAAATTTTGAATGAATCGCTTCCACAATGCGAAAAGCTGGCCAGCTACAACCACCTTATTTTTTGCGAACATCCGCACGTTTATACATTAGGTAAAAGTGGTGATGAATCAAATTTGCTTATTGATGCCATTCAGCTTAAAGCCAACAATGCAGATTTTGTAAAAACAAACCGTGGAGGAGATATTACCTATCATGGCCCCGGACAATTAGTAGGGTATCCGATTTTAGATCTGGAAGATATGCAATTAGGAACCCGGCAGTATATCGAAAAAATGGAAGAAGCTATTATCCAAACGCTTGGCGATTATGGAATAATTAGCTATAAAAAGAACGATGCAATTGGAGTTTGGTTAGCTGCAAATGAAAATGAATCAGAAAGAAAAATAGCTGCAATAGGTGTAAAAATTAGCCGGGCAGTAAGTATGCATGGATTTGCTCTGAATGTAAATACCAATCTGGATTATTTCAACTATATAAATCCTTGTGGTTTTATCGATAAAGGAGTTACTTCTATCGAAAAAGAAATTGGTTTTACGCCTGATTATGAAGTGCTAAAAATGAAGATCAAGCAAAATTTAGCAAAAAAACTTTCATTGAGTTTTTATGAAATGAGCTGATTTTTGGCGAATTCAATTAAAACATTCCGGGCATTAAATTTCGCGCGGCACTTGCCATTTCCATTTCATTGACACTATCAGCATGTTCAAGAGCTTTATTAGTTGCTATTAGCACTAATTCCTCAATAGCTTCTTTGTCACCCTCATCCATTAATTTCTGATTGATGCGGATTTCAGTAACTCGTCTGTTCCCATTAACATAAATGCTAACAAGCCCACCTTCGGCTTCCCCTTTAACAGTTATTGTATCCAATTTTTTTTTGGCATTATCCATGGCCTCTTTCATCGGGCCTAAATTTCCTAATAATTTATTCAGCATTGTATTTTTTATTTATCAATTGCAAATATACGTAAGGCTGTAAAAGATTATTATTTTTGTTGCCATTTTAAAAGCAAAAAAATGGCAATAATTGCAATCGAAGGAATGGAGTTCTATGCCTATCATGGGTGTTTTGAAGAAGAAAAAATAATTGGTACCGGTTTTATGGCCGATCTTTATTTTCGCGTGGATACTTCAGAGGCAGAGAAAACAGATAATTTAAAAAAAACCGTAAATTATCTTAATGTATATCAGGTGGTTAAAAACGAAATGCAAATCAGTTCAAATTTGCTTGAGCATTTGGCCCGTCGTATTTTAGATGCAGTTCAAAAAGAATTTTCTCAAATTATCTGGGCAAAAATTAAAATTCAAAAACTAAATCCACCTCTAGGCGGAAAAATGAAAAGTGTTAGCGTAACTCTTGAAACAAATGATTGATGTTCAATTCGGTAATAAGCTGATGTGCTAATATGCTAATATATAACTAATTAACACATCAGCATATTAACACATCAGCAAATTAGCACATCAGCAAATTAACACATCAGCAAATTAGCACATCAGCACATCAGCACATCAGCACATCAACACATTAAATTTTTATTTCTTTTCCTTTAATTTTCCTAACTGTTCCATGCCGTTAATATTCATGCTCTTGGCTATATTGCCGATACTGGCCAAATCAATATCGCCTTTAATTACAATCAGGGCATTATCACTGCCTGAGCCGCCTGCAATTAATATTAACTCTGAAATTATATTGCCTTTTTCAAGTACATAAAACTTAACATCCGTTCCGTTTTCTTTTATGCTCATAAGTTCTTTATAATCCT
>JAZDJM010000064.1:0-3121 GCA_043804305.1 Bacteroidota bacterium | reverse complement strand
TATGTGTATTTCATAGCGTTTTTTTATTAAATGAAATTTTGCGGCGCAGCAAGTATTTTATTTCAAACAAGCATTATTACATGCGCCTCATAAAGGCTGTCGCCTTTTTACCACGGGCGTTGCCCGTGGCTGATATGTTTCGCCCTTTCAGGGTTTTAGAGTTCCGATCTCTTTGAGAGACCGGAACTCTTTATCAAAAAGATCGGAACTCTTTACCATAATTCAATTTTCTTATTTGTTAATATACTTTTCAATGAGCTGGTTTAGTAAATTCATGTCAATGGGTTTTACAAGAAAATCATCGCAGCCGCATTGTGTGGCCTGATGAATGGATTCAGGCATTACAAATGCGGTTTGGGCAATGACCGGTAAACCCGGCTTTATTTTTTTTATCCGGCTTGTTGCCTCAAAACCATCCATTCCGGGCATTTTGAGATCCATGAACACCATTTTTATGTCATCATTTTTCTCACAGAATTCAACGGCTTCAAAGCCATTTTTTGCCCATTCCGTAGTGAAACCATATTTTTTTAGTTTGCGGTCTAACAACACATAGTTACCTTCTTCGTCTTCGGCAATCAGCACTTTTATTTTTTCTGAAACAGTCACTGTTCTGGCAGGTTCTTTTATTTTAACCGGCATTACGGTATGGTCATTTTCCCGGCAGGGGAGCGAAAAATAAAATGTTGAGCCGGCGCCTGGTTTCGATTCACACCAGACTTTCCCATTAAGTATGGCTGCCAGTTCTTTTATGATTGACAAACCGAGGCCGGTGCCGCGATACAATTTGTCTTTGTCTTCTATTCTTCCGAAACGCTCGAAAATCCGGCCGAAATGTTTTTCGTCAATCCCGATACCTGTATCGCGTACATAAAAAACTATTTCGCTCAGACCTTTTAAAACCGGTTTAAATCCAAATTCAACCGAACCTTTTTCGGTGTATTTCAAAGCGTTATTAATTAAGTTGGTTAAAATTTGTTTTAACCTGACGGGATCAGATTCAAGCATTATATTTTTTACCGGCATGTCCAGTTTAAATTCCAGTTCAGTTTGCCTGTATTTTATTTTTGTCTCTGCATATTCATCATAAAGCTGGCTGAGCATAGGGCAAACATCAAATAATTCGTGTTTTATTTTTAGCTGGCCGGTATCGATCAGGGAAATATCAATGATGTCATCAATGAGCTGGCCGAGCAGGTGGCTGTTTGAAATAATCAAATCTGTCCAGGTTTTCAGCTCACCGGCAGAATTTTGCTCTTCTCCTATCATTTCAGAAAAACCTTTGATCACATTCAGCGGTGTACGTATTTCGTGGCTCATGTTTGCCAGAAAAGCTGATTTAAGGCGGTCGCTTTCTTCGGCTTTTTCTTTGGCTTTGATTAGTTCTTTTTCAGCTTGTTTGAGTTTGGTAATGTCGGAAATAATTCCAATTAGTCCTATTATTTTACCATCGCTATCTTTTACTGCATTTGCACGTTCATAACCAGTAAATACACGTCCACTTTTTGTTACCAGCTCCAACTCACCTGACCAGGCTTTGCCACTCATTATATTTCCAAACATTTCTTTGGCAACTTCCGGGTCTTTGACTACTACTGCACCCCCTCCGGCTGCTTCCATTTCTTCGGCTGTATATTCAAATAAATCAGTAGTTGCTTTGTTCTGATAAAAGTGATGTCCTTGAGCATCAGATATTCCTATTGCATCACTTGCAGATTCAACCGCTGTATTTATGAAAAGTAATTTTTGTTCAGCCAGTTTTCTTTCGGTAATGTCATGCACTATACCAATTATTCTAACTGCTTTCCCTGTATTATCTAAAATGATATTTGCTTTTGAGTTTATTACACATTTCTTTCCATTATCAGGTCTGGTAATGGTATAGTCAATATCAAAAAAATTCTTTCTATTAATTGAATCGGCAAAGGCTTTATTAACATAATCGCGTTCTGAAGGTTCAATTAACCGGATAAATGCTTCATACGATGGTTTAATATTCTGCGGGTCTATACCGTGAATTTTATAATTACCCTCTCCCCAATAGAGTTCGTTTGTTATTAAGTCCATATCCCAGGTACCTATACCGGCTTCTATATTTGCCAGCTTAAGTCTTTCTTCGCTTAATTTTAAATCGTCTTCAGCTTTTTTGATATTTGTTATATCATGGCAAACAGTAAACACTACAGCCTTATCATTAACAAAAATTTTATGACCCTCAAGTTGCACAAAAACATCTGTGCCGCCTTTCTTTTTATGATGTCTTAAATTGACAATCGCTGCTCCATTTTGTATTACTTCTGCTGCCGTAGTTTTTGATTTTTCTACTTCTGCACTGAATTTTAAGCACGACATTCCGATTAATTCATCTCTATCATAACCATATATTTTTGAAGTGGCTTCGTTTGCTTCAATAATTTCAAAATTATCAGGGTTGTAAATAAATATGGCATCGGCTACCGTGTTAAAAATCCCTTTGAACATTGCTTCGCTTTCTTCGGCTTTTTGTTTAGCATTGAATAATTCCAGTTCGATTATTTTTTGTTCCGTAATATCCTGAACTGTTCCATTTAGACTTATTAATTTACCAAATGTGTTATATTTTGCGGTGCCACGTGTGTTAGTAAATATTTTTGAACCGTCGGGACGTATCATTTCCAAGTCAAGTTCGTAGGGTTCTCCTTTGTTAAAAGTTTTTTGTACGGCGTCATTTAATATTTTCCAACTTTCAACGGTATAGAATGTTGACATATCTTCAAATTCCGGAATTGGCAAATTTGGATTATGACCATTTATGGTAATTAATTCATCTGACCATGAAATATTGTTTGTTTCTAAATTCCAATGCCAAATACCGATTTTTGCCAAGTGCTGTGCTTCTATTAAATCTCTTTCGGACAATTTATATTTTTCTTCGCTTTCTTCCGCTTTTTCTTTGGCTTTGATTAATTCTGTTTCAGCCTTTTTTCGTTCGCTTATATTATCAAAAATAACAGCGAAATAGTCTTTTTTTGGACTATAAACCGAAATATTGTACCAGTTTTTTTGTGGTTCAAAGTAGGTTTCAAACGAAGCAGGAACATTCGTTGCAGCTACATTTCCATAAATCCCGATGAAATCCGGT
>JAZDJM010000063.1:0-7729 GCA_043804305.1 Bacteroidota bacterium | reverse complement strand
CCACAATTCAATACAATAATCTTCATAATTTTTTAATTAACGGTTTGATTTAGTAATTCGTCCTAAATGTTGTACAGTGCCCGGTTTTTGAATCCGTTTTCCATCCTTATACAGGTAGAATCCTTCTCCAACTCTTCGCCCGTACATACCCGCTCTTACCAATCGTTTAATAAATGGTGATGGTTTATAACGGATATCGCCAAATTCGTTATACAAATTATCCATCCATTTTAATACTTTATCCAATCCAATGGCGTCGGCCATTTCGAATGGACCGGTTAATAAACCGGTGGTGCTTTTAATTGTTTTATCTATTTGAACAACATCCGCCACTCCTTCCAATAAGATTGCACAGGCTTCATTTATCAATGGTACAATCATTCGTGTTGAAATATTGCCCGGCGATTCCTGAACCTCAATCATATCGCGCTCTAACATTTTTAGGAATTTGGTTATGCAATTCATCGAATGATCGCAGGTGCGAACAGTGCGAACCACTTCAACTACTTTTACATAATCAAGTGGTAAAATAAAATGCAAACCAACAGCTCTTTCCTGATGTTTTAAAACAGAAGATATTTCAGAAATCATCAATGTTGCCGTATTTGATGCAATTGTAGCTTTTTCAGAAACAACCTCTTCTATTTTTAAAAAAACCTCTTTTCGTTCGGGCAAACTCGTTCCGGGTTTTTTTGAGTTAATCGATTCTATTACGATATTACATCCTTGAAGAATTGAATATTCTGTTGAGCCTTTAATGCGACTTAAAATTGCACGTTTTTCGCCCTGAGTTAACCCCCAGCGGTTAATTTTTTCGTCCAATTGTCGCTCTATACGAGTGAAAATAGCTTTTACCCTTTCTTCACTTACATCTACAAAAACCACTTCAATCCCTTTTCGTGCGGCCAGACGAATTATCTCCTGTCCGGTGGAACCGGCACCAACCACACCAATTTTCTGCAATCCGCCCTCTTTGACTATTTTTTTTCCAAGAGCAAAATCTTCTAATCTTTCTACCATTATTTCTTTTTTAAACTTTTTTTGCAGCAGCCTGTAAAGAGGTTATCGCAATCATGTTAATAATATCATCTACGGAACACCCTCTTGATAAATCATTAATAGGAGCAGCCATTCCTTGTAAAACCGGGCCTACTGCTTCCGCGCCGGCCAGCCGTTCAACTAATTTGTAAGCAATATTTCCCACTTCGAGCGTTGGGAAAACCAATACATTGGCATAACCTGCTATTACACTTCCGGGAGCTTTTTTTGAAGCGATGGCGGGGACAATTGCCGCATCAGCCTGTAATTCGCCATCGAATTGAAATTGAGGAGCCATTTTTTGTGCAAGTTCAGTTGCTTTTACAACCTTATCGACCATTTCATGTTTTGCACTTCCTTTGGTTGAAAAGCTTAACATAGCCACGCGGGGCTGCATGTTTGCGATAGCCTTTGTGGTATAGGCAGTAGAAACCGCAATTTGAGCCAACTCTTCAGCAGTTGGGTTTGGATGAACAGCACAATCGGCAAAAACCATCATGCCATAATCCCCAATATTTTTATTTTCGAAAAGCATAAAAAAAGCACCCGACACCACACTAATTCCGTGCAATGTCTTTACAATCTGGAATGCCGGACGTAAAACATCACCGGTAGTGTTTTGTGCTCCGGCCACTTCACCATCCACATCACCATTTTTAACGAGCAAGGTAGCCAGATAAAGCGGATCTTCCACTAAAGCTTCGGCCTGTTGACGGTTTTCGAGTTTACTTCCCCGGATTTGCATCAATAAATCGACATATTTTCCTTTTTCAGGATTGTTTTTAGGATCGATAATTTTTGCGTTAATTACATTTTTAAGTCCTAATGAACCGGCTAACGATTTGATTTCCGTTGGATTACCCAATATAACTAATTCGGCAATTCCTTCGCCAAGCACAAAATCTGCAGCTTTCAGCGTTCTTTCTTCAGTTCCTTCAGGTAAAACAATACGGGCATTTGCTTTTTTTGCATTAGCTCGAATTTCGCTGGTAAATGTCATAAATATTAGATCTGATATAATATATTAAATGTCTGTAAAATAGCTTTTTAAAAAGTCCATTTTGATTTTGCAAAATTACAATAAAAATTCTTTTTGTTATTCAAATAGCAGATGTATTTTCAAGAAAAATAAATAAGCCGGAAATCAATGATTCCTAGCGAAATAGAAATCCTTCAAGCAATGGATCGGCCGGTTCAAAAATAAATTCATGTTTTCCGGTAAAATAGGCAGTGCCGCTTACTTTTGGAATTACTGCCTTGAAATTTCCATAAATTACTTCTTCCAAAACCTCCACGTCCATTGTAGAATTTAAAATGCTCGCTATACGAATGCTTTCTCCAATTTTCAACTCACCTTTTGCATAATGCAAAGCGGCCCGAGCGCTAACACCCGAACCGGTAGCACTTCTATCCACTTCGCCATTGGCAAAAACACAAACATTTTTACTGTGGTGATTTTGATTATCCGCTTTGCCGGTGAAAATAGTCCCATATAAAAAGCTCAAATCTTTTTCAAAAGGATGATTTATTTCTCTTTTATCGATAATAGCCAGTTTAATTTTTCTGCCCCAGTCTATGAGCTGAATATAATTTGAAGCGTCTAAACTCAATCCAATAGTTTGGGCATCAACAATAGCATAAAATGCTCCGCCAAAGGCGATATCATAATTCACATTACCAATTTCCTCAACGAAAATCTGTTGGTTTTGTGCATAAACAAATGAAGGTACATTGATAAAGCTGACCCTTTCAACCACATTGTTTTTCCTTTTCGCAAAAGCTATAATTTTCCCTGGAGGTGCATCGATGATTAGCTGAGGATTATCACCCGATTTTGAAACCATTCCGCTTTCCAATACCAATTTGGTTAGCGCAATTATGGCATGTCCGCACATGGTAGAATAACCTTCATTATGCATAAAAAAAGTACCAAAATCAGAACCTTTTTGAACCGCTTCAGTAATAACTGCGCCGTACATATCGGCATGGCCGCGTGGTTCCCACATCAAACCTTTTCTGATAGTATCAAAATTATCCTGAAAATATCGACGTTTGTCCAGAATGCTTTCTCCTTTAATTTCCGGAAGTCCGTCTACAATTACCCGTAATGGCTCACCTCCGGTATGCATATCAATCGTTTTGATTTTCAAGAAATTGTCGGGAAATTGAAAACTATTTAATTTAATCATTTTTCTTCAACATTTAGAAATTAAAGATAACGAATTTTCCGGCTTTCTTTTTTTATCCAATAGGTTTAAATAAAACTGAATGCCTTATCTTTGAAAAAATTTTAAACTTTCTGCATTTTAATGAAAAAGGTTGATTTATTTATTTTAAGAACCTATCTAGGGCCACTGATAATGACCTTTTTTATTGCCCTATTTATTTTACTAATGCAGTTTTTGTGGCTTTATGTTGATGATTTGGTCGGAAAAGGACTCGATTGGTACGTTTTATTGGAATTGCTCTTCTTTGCCTCTTCCACTTTTGTGCCTATGGCTTTACCTTTGGCAATCTTACTTTCATCATTGATGACATTCGGTAATTTGGGCGAACATTATGAATTGGTTGCCCTAAAATCAGCCGGAATTTCATTAAAAAGGCTGATGCGCCCGCTTATAATCTTATCGGTAATCATAAGCATTTTAGCATTTCTATTCTCTGATTTTGTTTTGCCGGTAGCAAACCTTAAATTCCGCTCTTTACTCTACGACGTTCAACATCAAAAACTTGCATTTAAGATAAAGGAAGGCATTTTTAATAAGGATTTGGGCGATTATGTATTAAGAATTGGCTCACGGGAATCGGATGGAGAAAGCATCAATGAGGTAATGATTTATGACCATTCTCAAAGAAACGGAAACATAAAACTAACCACTGCCCAAACCGGATTAATGAAACAAACACCCAATGGTACCGCGGTTTTATTTACGCTTTACAATGGAATTAACTACGAAGAAAAAATCAATCAGCATAACTACCGTGAAACGCGCCCATTTCAGCGAATGGAATTTAAAGAAGAACAGATTAAATTTTCTATCGATAACGGTTTAAGCAGAACCGACGAAAATTTGTTTAAATCGAGCTATCATATGATGAATCTTTCTCAGCTCAGTACTTCCAGAGATTCGTTAAAACGGGATTTAAGCTTTAAGAAAGAAAGTTATAAGCGAGGTGTTCAAAGCAGAATTATTCAATTGAACCGATTAGATTCTACCCGTTTTTCAGAACATAAAGTTAAAATTGATACGCAAAAACTTGATTATACAAGTGTTTTGTTTTTGATGGATATCCATTTGAGAGGAAAAGCCATTGATGCTGCCCTAGATGCAAACAGGAGCGCTAAAGACAATGTTTATTATTATCAGCAGGATTTTACCAGTCGTGATGAACAAATCCGAAAACACGCCATAGCCTATCATAAAAAATTCACGCTTTCTTTTGCCTGCCTGATTTTATTTTTTGTTGGCGCACCGCTTGGTGCAATTATTCGAAAAGGAGGTTTGGGTTTACCCGTTGTTATGGCCACATTGCTTTTTGTTTCCTACCATATACTGTCGATGATTGGCGAACGATCTGCTGTGGCCGGCAGTATTGATATTTTTATAGGAATGTGGCTGGCTTCAACTGTATTTCTTCCTTTAGGCGTTTTTCTGACCTTAAAATCGACCTCCGACGCACCGCTTTTTGATGCGGAAACCTATCAACGTATTTTGGTAAGGATTAAAAACCAAATTCCTTTGGTAAAAAAATTATTTAATGGCGACAAACAAGCGCAATAAAATCGATTATAAGGAGTTGATTCTAACAATAAACAGCTTTTTTTAACTTCCCCAACTTTCCCTATCCAGACTGCGGTATTGAATGGCTTCTGCCAGATGTTGATTCTGTATATTTTCAGAATTATCCAAATCGGCAATGGTTCGGGCCACTTTTAAAATTCTGTCGTAGGCACGTGCTGAAAGTTGAAGTTTTTCCATGGCATTTTTAAGCAAAAGATGAGCATCTTTTTCCAACTTGCAGTATTTCTGCATTTGTTTTGTTTGCATTTGTGCATTCGCATGAATTTCGGGTGAGTCCAAAAAGCGGACTTCCTGAATTTTTCTCGCGTTCATCACTCTCAACCTCACCTCATCACTTTTTTCGGAGTTAGGAGTTTCGGCTAAATCTCGAAAGGGAACAGGAATAACCTCCACCTGAATATCTATTCTATCGAGTAAAGGTCCGGAAATCTTATTTAAATATTTTTGAACCATACCCGGTGCACATACACAATCTTTTTCAGGGTGATTATAGTAACCGCATGGACAAGGATTCATGGATGCAACAAGCATAAAATTGGATGGATATTCCACCGATATTTTTGAGCGCGAAATCCTCACTTTTCGGTCTTCCATAGGTTGCCTCATCACTTCCAAAACGGTACGTTTAAATTCGGGCAATTCATCCAAAAATAAAACGCCGTTTTGCGCCAGGGAAATTTCTCCGGGCATTGGATAACTACCGCCACCCACCAGACCCGCATCAGAAATGGTATGATGCGGGGCGCGGAAAGGCCTCACGGATATCAAAGAATCAGAGCTGTTTAAACTACCCGCAACCGAATGAATTTTGGTTGTTTCTAGGGCCTCGTTCAAGCTTAAAGGCGGCAATATACTTGGAATTCGTTTGGCCAACATCGTTTTTCCGGCACCTGGCGGACCGATAAAAATAACATTATGGCTACCCGAAGCAGCTATCTCTAAAGCTCTTTTAATGTTTTCCTGACCCTTTACATCAGAAAAATCGAATTCGTAATTGTTCAGGCGTGCATAAAACTCTTCCCTGGTATCTATTTGTGTTGCCTGAAGTGTTTTTTTATCATTGAAAAAATCAATGGCTTCCGATATATTTTCAATTCCATAAACTTCCAGTTTATTGACAATTGCAGCTTCGCGGGCATTTTGTTTGGGTAGAATAAATCCCTTAAAACCTTCTTCGCGGGCTTTGATGGCGATAGGCAAAGCTCCTTTTATAGGCTGCAATCCACCGTCGAGCGAAAGCTCTCCCATTATCAAATATTCGCCCACACGATTGTTTTTAATCTGGCCTGAAGCAGCCAATATTCCCAGGGCAATGGTTAAATCGTATGCTGAGCCTTCCTTTCGGATATCGGCCGGCGCCATATTGATAATAATTTTCTTACCCGGTATTTTATATCCGATATGCTTGAGCGCAGCTTCAATTCGCTGATGACTTTCGCGAACGGCATTATCGGGCAGTCCTACAATTAACCAGTTGATACCCTGATCAATACTAACTTCTACTGTAATGGTGATAGCATCGACGCCGATAAGTGTGCTGCCATAAGTTTTGACTAACATACACGATAATTTTAGGGGATGAGGAAGCTTTTGCGCTAAGCAATGAAATATTCATAATCGTTAATTTGTAAGCAAATGGTGAAAATAATTGTATTATGTCTATATTGATAATCTATTACTCGCTATATCTGAGCTTTTGGCTACAACTTATTTCTAAACTTTTCTGAATCTCGCAGTAAACCAAAATTTGGTTCCATGTTCTGCATTGCTTTCAAAATTGAGATCGCCACCTAAGAGCTGGGCTAAATTCTTTGCAACAACCAGACCTAATCCACTTCCGCCATATTTATGGGTTATTGAATTATTCAGCTGAGAAAATGGCTTGAATAAATCGCCCTGCTCATTCTCTGAAATTCCTATACCATTGTCATGCACAGAAGTATACAATAAAACTTCAATATCGGTTTCTTCGATTACTTTAATTTTTAAGCCAATAAATCCGTTGGTAGTAAACTTATTGGCATTACTGATTAAATTAATCAGAATTTGTTTAAACCTGAGCGAATCACCGACTAAGGTTTCCGGAATTCGAGGATCGGTCTCAACATCTATTTGATTGGATTGCGATTTGCATAGCACCCGGTTTGCTTTTAGAATCAGTTGTAGTTCTTCATGAATCTGAAATGGTTCCTCAACAATTTTTAGAGCGAACGACTCCATTTTACTTAAATCGAGCAAATCATTCAGCAAGTTTCTCATATGGATAGCAGAAAAACCAATCATTTCCATGCGTTCCATCCATTCTTTCGAAAGTTCTTCGGAATCAATTAATTCAACGATTCCAATTATTGCACTTAAAGGATTTCTAATTTCGTGACTAATTTTAGCCAGAAACATCATTTTTTCTTCCTTTGCCCTGTTAGCTTCATTCTTTGCAGCTTCCAATTCGATGCGATCTCTTTCAAGCTGTAAAAACACCTTTACTTTCGATTCGAGAATTTTCATGTTTACCGGTTTCACGATATAATCTACCGCGCCGGTTTTATATCCTTTAAAAATACTGCTGTCGTCGAAATATACCGCAGAGATAAAAATTATTGGAGCATAACGATTGATTTTTCCGGCTTGAATTAATTTTGCAAGCTCAAAACCATTCATTTCAGGCATGTGCACGTCGAGAATAAGCACGGCAAAATTAAATTCCTGTGATAAATTATAGGCTTCCAGTGCGCTGGTGGTTGATGAGATCTGGGCGTCGAGGTGACCAATAGCTCCTGAAATTCTTAAGATATTTTCAGGCAAATCGTCAACTACCAGAATTCTAGGTTTGGTGGGTTTTTCCATAAAATTGGTATAATTGATTCAAAGATAATGTTTTTTAAATTAAT
>JAZDJM010000062.1:0-10246 GCA_043804305.1 Bacteroidota bacterium | reverse complement strand
TGAACAATGAAAACGAAAACAAAGCATAAAAAAATCAATATTATTACCATGGGATGCAGCAAGAATCTGGTAGATTCAGAGCATCTGATGGGGCAACTTCAGGCCAACGATTTACGGGTTGTTCATCAAAGTGAAAATGATTCCGGAGACATTGTTATTATCAATACCTGTGGTTTTATTGCCGACGCCAAAGAAGAATCCATCGATATGATTTTAAATGCAGTAGAAGCAAAAAAAGCCGGTGATGTTGAAAAGGTATATGTAATGGGGTGTTTATCTGAGCGTTATAAAAAAGAGCTGCCTGAAGAAATTAGTGGCGTGGACGGTTTTTATGGAGCATCGGATATGACCAAAATTATTAAAGATTTAGGGGCTGATTATAAAACCGAATTAGTAGGCGAAAGGGTTTTAACTACTCCATCGCATTATGCATATTTAAAAATATCAGAAGGATGCGATCGTAAATGTTCTTTTTGCGCCATTCCATTGATTCGCGGAAAGCATAAATCGGTTCCAAGAGAGGAATTAATCATTGAAGCTAAAAAACTGGCAGAAAAAGGAGTTAAAGAATTGATATTAATTGCTCAGGATTTAATCTGGTATGGCATTGATATTTACCAAAAACAGGCTTTGGGCGATTTACTGAAAGAGTTAATTAAAATTCAGGGCATTGATTGGATTCGATTGCACTATACTTACCCTACGAATTTTCCGAACGAAATATTGGATATTATCCGCGACGAGCCCAAAGTAGCCAATTATATCGATATTCCATTGCAACACATCAGTGACAGGATTTTACGGTCGATGAAACGCGGACATACCGGCAAAGGCACGCGTGAACTTGTACAATCCATGCGAAACAAAGTGCCTGATGTAGCTCTGCGAACAACCTTTATTGTCGGTTATCCGGGAGAAACGGAAGCGGATTTTAATGAACTGATTGATTTTGTTAAAGAAAGCCGTTTTGAAAGATTGGGTGTCTTCACCTATTCTCCCGAAGAGGATACTTCAGCTTTTAAGTTAGAAGATGATGTTCCTGAGGAAGTGAAACAGGAACGCAAAGCGCGTTTGATGGAGCTTCAGGAAGAAATATCCCGTGAAATCAATCAAAAACGTATCGGATCGGAAAACAAAGTAATTATTGATCGCTATGAATATCCCTATTTCATTGGTAGAACACAATACGATTCGCCCGAAGTTGACAATGAAGTCCTGATCGAAGCTGAAGAAACAGATTTGCAAATCGGACAATTTTATACGATTAAAATTACTAAAGCTGATAGTTTCGACCTTTATGGCGAATATCGTTTATGATTTCTATCTATTTGCAAAACTATAATTCATAGCCTTTTTTTTCGACGAGCATTAATGGTGTCAGCTTTAAGGCGAAAGTGATTTTAGTATATTGGCAGCTTCAATTTTGTTTTCAAATCAATAGGATGAATGTACAGCGAAAAGATAAAATCCTACAATCTATGGGCACATTTTATTTCAAAAGTGCCGATAAATTTCATATTTTTGCATAGAAATTAAACTAATTTAGAATCAATATGAATTACGATATACTCATATTAGGCAGTGGACCAGGTGGTTATGTTGCCGCAATTCGTGCATCGCAACTAGGAAAAAAGGTGGCAGTAATTGAAAAAGCAGAATTAGGCGGAATTTGCCTCAACTGGGGTTGTATTCCAACCAAAGCCTTATTAAAAAGTGCTCAGGTCTATAATTATGCATCGCATGCCGACGATTACGGAATTAAAATAGCAGGTAAAATCGAGGCTGATTTTGAAGCCATTATTAAACGCAGTCGTGGGGTTGCTGATGGCATGAGCAAAGGAATTCAGTTTTTATTCAAAAAAAATAAAGTTGATTTAATACAGGGTTTTGGTAAAATAAAACCCGGAAAAAAAGTAGAAGTTACTTATGCTGAAGGAAAAACCAAGGAATTTTCTGCCGATCATATTATTTTAGCAACAGGAGCAAGAACACGTGTATTGCCTAATCTTCCTATCGATGGCAAAAAAATTATCGGATATCGAAAAGCAATGACTCTTGAAAAACAACCGGAATCGATGGTGGTTGTTGGTTCGGGAGCCATAGGTTCGGAGTTTGCCTATTTTTACAACAGTCTTGGAACCCAGGTTACATTGGTTGAATATTTAGATAATATTGTTCCTTTGGAAGACGAAGAAGTGTCGAAACAACTTGGGCGTAGTTTCAAAAAAGCCGGAATGAAGGTGCTAACCCCCAGCGAAGTAACTCATGTAGATACTTCCGGTGAAAAATGTTTGGTTACCATCAAATCTAAAAAAGGTGAAGAAAAGATAGAAGCCGATGTTGTTCTGTCTGCTGTTGGAATTGCTACGAATATTGAAGGAATAGGATTGGAGGAAACCGGAATCGCAACTGATAAAGGTAAAGTACTGGTAGATAAGTATTTTCGCACAAATGTAGAAGGTTATTATGCCATTGGCGATATCGTTCCGGGCCCGGCCTTGGCCCATACAGCCTCTCACGAAGCGATTATTTGTGTTGAAAAAATTGCAGGCCATCATCCAACGCCTATCGACTATAATAATAATCCGGCCTGTACCTACACAAATCCTGAAGTTGCAAGTGTAGGTTATACTGAAAAAGCGGCGCTTGAAGCCGGTTATGAAATAAAAGTGGGCAAATTTCCTTTCAGCGCATCAGGAAAAGCAAGTGCAGGAGGAAATAAGGAAGGATTTGTTAAAGTGATATTTGATGCCAAATATGGCGAATGGCTGGGTTGTCATATGATTGGAGAAAATGTAACCGAAATGATAGCTGAAGTTGTAGTCGCCCGAAAACTGGAAACTACCGGCCACGAGATAATCGAAGCCGTGCATCCGCATCCAACTATGTCGGAAGCCATTATGGAAGCTGTTGCGGCTGCTTATGATGAAGTGATTCATATTTAAAATATTTATGTTAAGATAAATTTTCAATCTTCCTTTGATCCTTAGTGCTTTAATTTGTAAAACTTTGTGGTTTAATATTTTTTTACCGCAAAGGAACCCTAAGGTAACTCAAAGGCACACAAAACCAATTACTTAATCAGGCATTTTTGTATTATATTATGTGCTACGACATTAAAGTTTTACACGAAACGGCTCTTAAACGCGCTCGCCGAAAAAACGACATGGAGCTAATGTCAATTATAGAAAAGGAATTGGAAGCTTATAACAAAGCGGGATTTCATCATGTTTCCGGATTTTCTTTTCCGAAAATACCTGTTTATGCAAACGATAATCCTAATTTTCCGACGATTCAACATTGGGGATTGATACCATTTTGGGCAAAAGATGAAAAAACAGCCCAATCCATCAAAATGAAAACACTCAATGCCAGGGCAGAATCTCTGTTTGAAAAGCCAAGCTTTCGAAATGCCATAAAAAATAAGCGATGTTTGATTTTTGTGGACGGATTTTATGAACATCACCACTTTAAAGGAAAAACCTATCCTTATTTTATTCAATCTGTAGAAAATAAACCGCTTTGCCTGGCAGGTATTTGGGACGAATGGATAAACACGGAAAGTGGTGAAATCTATCGCGGTTTCAGTATCGTAACTACGAAAGCAAATGAGCTGATGCGAATAATTCATAACAATCCGAAATTGCAGGAGGCCCGCATGCCTTTGCAATTGATTCTGGAAGACGAGGAAAGATGGCTCGCTGATGATTTTGACAATGATTTACTGCGAGAAATAGAATACCATAAAACTTCAATAGCTATCAAAGCCCATCCGGTTCGTCGCCTGAGAGGCAAGGAGGCATTAGGAAACATTGCGGAAGCGGCGGAGCCTTTTAATTTTCCTGAATTGAAGGATATTGCCTGACACCATAAAGCTAGATAATTCACAATTAAATTCTTAAATTTTAATTTTAAATTCATGTTGTTTTAAATAAATATGTATCTTTGTGAATTAATTAACAATAAAAAATCTGGACACTTTTTATGAAGTTTAATCCTGAAAAATACGCCGTTCCGGACCGAAGCATGCAGCCCTTTATAGATGCACAAGAAATTGAGTCTTTGTTAGAAAATACTAAACCGAATTCCGAAGAGGTTGACCGAATAATTTTAAAAGCATTAAATAAAAATCGCTTAAATCTTCAAGAAACTGCAATTCTGTTGAATGCCGATGATAAGGAATCGATTGAAAAAATAAAAAAAGGTGCAAAAACTTTAAAAGAAACTATCTATGGTAATCGGATAGTCTTGTTTGCCCCGCTTTACGTAGGAAATAAGTGCCTGAATAATTGCGAATATTGTGGTTTTAAATCTTCTAATAAGGAAGCAGTAAGAATCACTTTAAGCGAAAATGATCTTATAAAAGAAGTTGAAGCGCTGGAAGATAATGGGCAAAAAAGACTGATTTTGGTCTATGGCGAACATACCGATTATTCGCCTGAATATATTGCTCAAACCGTTAAAACGGTTTATGGTGTAAAAAAAGGAAATGGAGAAATTCGCAGGGTAAATATAAATGCTGCTCCATTATCCATAGAAGGCTTTAAAACCGTAAAGGATTCAGGAATAGGTACATATCAGGTTTTTCAGGAAACTTATCACCCTGAGGCATATAAACGATATCATAAAGGAGGAGCCAAACAGCATTTTGAAAATCGCCTGACTGCACTTGATCGGGCCATGGAAGCCGGCATTGATGATGTTGGCATAGGAGCCTTGTTCGGTTTGTATGACTGGCGTTTTGAAGTTTTAGGATTGGTTCGCCATGTAAATCATTTGGAAGCATGCTTTAATGTTGGACCGCATACCATTTCATTTCCCCGTTTGCAGGATGCATCCACCTTTAAGCAAGACCCAAAATATAAAGTGTCTGATGAAGATTTTACCAGATTGGTGGCCATTTTAAGATTGGCAGTACCTTATACAGGCATGATTCTAACGGCACGTGAACCTGAAAAAATTCGCAAAGAAGTCTTGCAATACGGTGTTTCTCAAATAGATGGAGGTACAAAAATTGAGTTAGGCGAATACAAAAATAACGGAAATGGCAAAGAACAGAATTTAAACAGGGAGCAATTTAAAATCAATGACGATCGTTCGTTGGCCGAAGTTATCGATGAACTGCTCGACGAAAGCTATTTGCCAAGTTTTTGTACAGCTTGTTATCGTTTAGGAAGAACCGGTGAGCATTTTATGGAATTTTCGGTTCCCGGATTTATCAAACGGTATTGTTCAGCTAACGCGATTCTTACTCTGGCTGAATATATTATGGATTACGCATCGACCGAAACCGCTGCAAAGGGTTGGCAGGTCATCGAAAAGAACCTGACAGATTTAGCAAAATTTCAAAAAACCGATGAACTCAAATCTAGAATCGAGAGAATTAAAAAAGGCGAAAGGGATATGTATTTTTAGATTCTAAATAATTATCTTACGAATATTTTTTGCCATGAATTCACGAGAAATATTTTATATTTTCAATAGTGACTCAATATTTTCAATTTAAATTTTACACAACATCAAGGTAGCAGATATATCTTGAATCAGAGAATGTTTTGATTTAATTGATTAGGTGAGTTTTGGTGATTTAGTGATTTAGTGGCAAAAAATAAGCCACCAAACCCCCAAAGCACTAAATTTCACTAAAAAAAAGGCTTATCAAATAACGAATTAAATCTAAACAGTTTCTTACTTTTGTGTAAAATAATATCATGCATCTTTCAAACCGCCAATTATACTACCAACATCTTGCTGTTCCGGCAAATGTTCCTGAAGCATTAGAAATTGTTAAAGCTGAAGGAATTTATTTATTCACCGAAAAAGGCGAAAAGTATATTGATTTAGTTTCCGGAGTTTCGGTCAGTAATCTTGGCCATCGCCATCCAAAAGTTGTCAGTGCAATAAAAGACCAGCTTGATAAATATATGCATTTAATGGTTTATGGCGAATTTATACAATCACCGCAAGTTCAACTTGCCGGAAAACTGATTCAAAACCTTCCTGAAAACTTAGATGGTGTTTATCTGGTAAATTCAGGCAGCGAAGCCATTGAAGGAGCCATGAAACTGGCCAAACGAATTAACGGAAGAAGTGAAATTGTAGCCTTTAAAAATGCCTACCATGGCGGGACTCAAGGCGCTTTGAGCATACTTGGCCATGAAGAAATGAAATATGCTTTTCGTCCGCTTCTGCCTGATATTCGATTTTTAGAGTTTAATAATTTTGAAGATTTAGAGAAGATTACAAAAAAAACTGCAGCTGTTTTTGTCGAAACCATTCAGGCAGAAGCCGGCATTATTTTACCAGAAAACGGATATTTGGAAGCGCTCCGAAAACGCTGTACTGATGTTGGTTGTGAGCTTGTTTTAGACGATATTCAAATGGGTTTTGGGCGCACCGGAAAACTTTTTAGTTTTGAAAACTTCGATTTTATTCCTGATATTCTTTGCCTTGCAAAAGGAATGGGTGGCGGAATGCCAATTGGCGCTTTTATTTCATCGAAAGAAAAGATGAACCTACTACAATACAATCCATTACTGGGACATATCACTACTTTTGGAGGCCATCCTGTTAGTTGCGCTGCTGCACTTGCAAGTTTGGAATTTTTAACTGAAACAAACATCATTGCAGATGTTGATGCAAAAGGAAAACGATTTGTTAATGCTTTAAAATCACATCATAAGATAAAAGATATCAGGCAAATAGGATTGATGCTAGCCATTGAACTAATCGATCAAAAATCAGCAATACTGGCTATGAAAAATCTCTTTTCAAACCATTTAATTGTGGATCAGTTTTTATTCAACAGCAACAGTTTTCGCATTGCTCCACCTTTAACAATTACATTTGATGAGATTGACGAAATTATCAGAACCGTAATTTCAAGTTTAGATCAACTATCCAATTATAAAGAATAATATCTTTGTGTCTCAGTGCCTTAGTGGTTATTTTATTTTACCACAGAGGCACAAAGTCACGAAGTAAAAAGAGTATATTTTCGTCATCTTTGTTTAATAAACACAACAATCATGTCAATTCAAATTCGGTCATTAGCTTATATAATTCTAATTATAAGCCTATTATCATGTACAAATCAGCAAGATAAGCTCACTGCTTATGTTGATCCATTTATTGGAACCGGAGGTCACGGACATACTTTTCCGGGTGCGACTTTGCCTTTTGGAATGGTTCAACTGAGCCCCGATACCAGAATTAACGATTGGGACGGATGCTCGGGTTACCACTTTTCGGATTCTACGATATTGGGTTTTAGCCATACACACCTGAGCGGCACCGGCGTTGGCGATTATGGGGATATTCGCTTTATGCCGACAATTGGAAAATTACAAACAAATCCCGGAAATTCTTCTCGGACTCTGGCGGGCTATCGTTCATCCTTCTCAAAAAATACTGAAACAGCTTCAGTCGGATTTTATGCTGTTCATCTTGATGATTATCATATTGATGTTGAACTTACAGCCACCGAACGTGCTTGATTTCATCGATATCTGTTTCCTGAAAGTGATTCAGCACATATTATCATAGACTTAACCGAGTCGGTAGTTTCAGAAAAAATAATCGATTTGGAAATCAACATCGAAAATAATTCAACCATTAGCGGAAAAAGACAAAGTAAAGGCTGGGCTGAGAATCAACATATTTATTTTGTGGCAAAATTTTCAAAACCTTTTAAGTCATTCGGAATTGTTAAAAACGGCGAGTTATTTCCGGCCTTGAAATCGGCTAAAGCCTTAGATTTAAAGGCCTGGATAGATTATCATACAAATATTGATGAAGAAATATTGGTTAAAATTGGCATTTCAGCGGTTAGTATTGAAGGAGCAAGGAAAAATCTGGCCTTAGAAATTCCGGATTGGAATTTTGAAAAAATCAAACGAGCAACCGAAGAAAAATGGGAAACCGAATTAAATAAAATCAGAGTCGAAGGCAATAGCAAGAAGGATAAACGGATTTTTTATACAGCCCTTTACCATAGCCTTATCGCGCCGAATTTATTTTCTGATGTGGATGGGAATTATCGTGGACACGACCAAAAAATTCATCAGTCCAGACATCCGGTATATACTGTTTTTTCGCTATGGGATACATTTAGAGCCGAACATCCGTTATTGAGCATTATCGATCAAAAGCGCAGCAATGATATGATTAAGAGCATGCTATTGATGTATGAACAAGGTGGGCTTTTACCTGTTTGGGAATTGGCGGCCAATGAAACCAATTGTATGATTGGTTACCATTCCGTTCCGGTTATTGCCGATGCCATTCTTAAAAATATTGGTGATTTTGATAAGAATTTAGCATTTGAAGCCATGCTGAAAAGCTCCACCATGGATATTTTCGGATTAAAAAATTATAAAGAAACAGGCTATGTAAAAGCCGATGAAGAAAGCGAAAGCGTATCAAGAACACTGGAATATGCTTACGACGATTGGTGTATTGCTCAGATAGCCAAGCATTTAAATGATACCGCAAACGAAATTATTTATACAAAAAGGGCACAGAATTATCAGCATGTTTTTGATCCTTCTGTTGGGTTTATGCGCGCCCGAATCAATGGCGGCTGGCAAAAGCCATTTTCTCCAACAGAGGTTAATTTTCATTTTACCGAAGCAAACTCTTGGCAATACAGTCTTTTTGTTCCTCATGATTTAAACCGATTAATTGAATTTTTGGGCGGAGTTCAATCTTTTGAAAAGAAACTTGACGAATTATTCAGCACCACCCAAGAATTATCCGGCCGTCATCAATCTGATATCACAGGTTTAATTGGTCAGTATGCTCACGGCAATGAGCCAAGCCATCATATGGCTTATTTGTATAATTATATCGGGCAAGCTTCTAAAACACAGTATATTGTAAATCGAATTAAAACAGAATTGTATTCTGATATGCCTGACGGTTTGAGTGGCAATGAAGATTGCGGACAGATGTCGGCCTGGTATGTGATGAGTGCATTGGGTTTTTATCCGGTAACACCTGCATCGAATATATACGTTATTGGAACACCCACTTTTGAAAAAGCGACCATTGCTTTGGAAAATGGAAATGAGTTTGTTATTAATTCGAAAGGCAATTCTAAAGCCAAATATTTTATTCAAAACGCAAAATTGAACCTTAAAAATTATGAGAAATCCTATTTCACGCATAGCGAATTAGTGAATGGAGGATCATTGGATTTTTTGATGGGGTCAAAAGCTAATCACGAATATGGAAGGTCAATTGAAAATAGGCCAAACCAATTGATAGACAAAAATAGAATCTGTCCAACTCCTTCTATTTCAGCGGAATCATTAACTTTTCGGGATAGCATGAAAATTGAAATGAACCATTTGTTAAGCCATGCAGCAATTTATTATACTTTGGATGGGTCATCACCGACAAAAAATTCCACTCATTATACAAATTCATTTTTTATACAAAAATCAACCAATCTAAAAGCTATTGCTTTGCATCCGGAATTTGGCTATAGTCAAATAGTAGAAGCAAGTTTTTATAAAGTAGAAGGCAATACAAGTATCACATTAACATATCCTTACAGCGCATTATATCCGGCTGGAGGAGATTTTGCATTGATCGATCAGGTTAGAGGAAATGAAAATTTTAAAACCGGAACCTGGCAAGGATTTTATGGAGTAGATTTGGAAGCAATTCTTGATCTTGGCAAATCAAAAAAAATTAAATATTTGGAATTGAGCTGTATACAAGATATTTATTCCTGGATTTTTATGCCTGAAAAAGTAGATTTTTATACATCGACAAATGGAAGTGATTGGAATTTAGCCGGAATTGTTCCTAACGATGTGGATGAAAAAAAACAGGGTGGGATTATTAAAAAATTCAGCATAAATATGATTCCATCACAAGAAACTAAATTTGTAAAAGTGATCGCAAAAAACCGGGGCAATTGTCCTGACTGGCATGTGGGCGCCGGAAACAAGAGCTGGATTTTTGCGGATGAGATTGTGGTGAAGTAAAGGAATTATGCTGGAAGTGACTAAAGTGCCTAAAGTTAAAAGTGCCTAAAGTTAAAAGTGCCTAAAGTTTGGAAGTGTTGATAGTCATATTAAACTTAATCTTTTAGTATTAACCTAACTTTAGCTCACTTAAGTCACTTTTAACTTAAAAAACTCTACTTTTCAACATTTTCTGAACAAATGATTTTTAGAACCAAATTTCCATACCTTTGCACAAAATGGTAAAGATTTCATGTTCGTGATGTCTTTTA
>JAZDJM010000061.1:0-7148 GCA_043804305.1 Bacteroidota bacterium | reverse complement strand
TGCTATGCATCCATTTTCCAATTGGCTAAACTTAAGAGCAGCCCTGGCTTTTACTTTTATTCATTCAGTTATGGCGCTTTTAGCCATTAATACTGGCTATTTGCTTGCAGATTTTATTCTAAACTTTTCTTTTCAGGCCGGAATAGTAATAATAGGAACTCTTGGATTAAAAACAATCATTGAAGCGAATGCGATAAAAAACGATAAAAGAACTTTTTTATATGAAGATTTTACAATTGTTCTAACCAGCGCCTTAGCTTCTTCGTTTAACACATTTCTTGCTTTTTTAGCCTATGGATTGATTATGCCAAAATATTCATTATATTCTATCATCATTTTGGCAGTCTTTGTTTTTTTAACGGTAATTGCAGGAATTTTTATCGGCAATAAATACCGTCCGCAGTATTTTGGAAGATTTAGTAAGTACTTTGGCGGATTAATATTTCTTGTTATTGCTATATATCTGGCTATGCATTAGTTGCCCGTAATTATGGGAAAAGGAAATTTGAGGATAGATGAATTGAAGATTAAAAATAAAATTTGTTAATAACTGAAATTATAACAAATGACCGAAATCAAAAATAATACTGATAATCTTTATAATAAAGTTGCTGAACTTTTAAAGCTTGCACAAAGCACTGTTGTTCAAACAGTAAATAAAACAATGGTGCAAACCTATTTTGAAATAGGAAAAATGATAATTGAAGAAGAACAAAAAGGAAAAGAAAGAGCTGAATACGGTCAACAATTAATTGAAGAACTTTCAATCAGACTTTTAAACGAATTCGGCAAAGGATTCTCTTCAACAAATATCAAACAAATGAGGAGTTTTTACCTCACTTACTCAAAAAGTCAGACAGTGTCTGACGAATTCAAATTAAGTTGGTCTCATTATTTAAAATTAATGAGGGTTGACGATGAAAATGAGCGTCGCTTTTATGAAATAGAAACCTTTAAAAATAATTGGAGCCTTCGTGAATTGCAAAGGCAATACGACAGTTCACTTTACTCTCGATTGGCTCTAAGCCGTGACAAAAAGAAAATCATAGAATTATCGGAAAAAGGTTTAATAATTGAAAAACCTAATGATGCAATAAAAGACCCTTATGTTTTGGAATTCATCGGATTGCCCGAAAAATCATCTTATTCAGAAAGTGACTTGGAACAAAAACTAATTGACAAACTGGAACATTTTTTATTGGAATTAGGAACTGGTTTCGCTTTTGTCGCTCGACAAAAACGGATAACGTTTGACGAAAAACACTTCCGCATTGACTTGGTTTTTTACAACCGTATTTTAAAATCTTTCGTTTTAATTGACTTAAAAATTGGAGAATTAAAACATCAGGATATTGGGCAAATGCAAATGTATGTCAACTATTATGACCGGGAAATCAGGCTAATTGATGAAAACAAAACGATTGGATTGATTCTTTGTCAAAATAAAAGCGAGGCAGTTGTTGAATACACACTTCCGGAAAATAACGAGCAGATTTTTGCCAGTAAATATCAGACTATTTTACCAAGCAAAGAAAAATTAAAACAATTAATTGAAGATAAAGAGGAATAAAACAACTGTAGGTAAACACAGTGCATATTGCATAGTGTGCGGGGTTTGGTAGTGAGCCATCAGTGGATTTTAGCATCACCCTTAAGTCCTAGCTGACTGGAATTTTATCTGAGATACGCTCCGCAACATTCACTATCTGATATGTTTTTTTTGTTTCTTTACAATAACATAAAGATAGATTTTAATAAATATGACTAAAATTAGAATTACCAAAGAATTTAAATTTGAAACAGCCCATGCATTGCAAGGCTATGATGGACTTTGTAAACACATTCATGGCCATTCCTATGAATTGCTTGTTACGGTAATCGGAACTCCTATTGAAGTAGATACTTCTCCAAAATTAGGTATGGTAATGGATTTTGGTGACCTTAAAAAAATTATCAGGAAAGAAATTGTTGACCGAATGGATCATGCATTGGTTTTAAATCGAAATAGCGAAGAGGCCAAAAAAATTGATTCCTTAAATCAGGAAATGTTTCAACGAGTATTATTGGTTGATTATCAGCCAACCAGCGAAATGATGTTGGTTGATTTTGCTGAACGTATCAAACTAAAATTACCAGAAAATATTAAATTGCACAGTATGCTGTTGCGCGAAACGGTTACTTCTTTCGCCGAGTGGTTTGCTTCCGATCAATATTAAACTTATTTTTCAGATTCTTCGGTTTATCCGTTTTTCGGTTTTCAGTATTAATATTTGTCTTTTCTTTTCGCGATAAAAGTTTTTCAACCAAATCGATGCGATCTTTTAAAACCTTTTTAATCCACTGAATATTTTCTGATTTATACCAAAAGAAAAACGGTATTGATCCAGTTTCTCCTGCTTGCTTCTTGCCGTATACACTTTTTCGAGCGTATAAGGATGATAGCCCGAATAATAAGCAACAGTTGCAACCGTCATTGGAGTAGGCGTAAAATCCTGAACCTGCTCAAGTCTGAAACCCATATCTTTAGTTTCAGCTGCCAGGTTTGCCATATCTTCAAGTTTTGATTCTGGATGCGAAGAGATAAAATAAGGAATTAACTGAAGCTTTGTCCCTAGTTTTTGATTTACAGCATCGAATTGTTTTTTGAAAGAATGAAAAAATTTAAAGGATGGTTTACGCATCATTTTTAGCGTATCGTCAGAGGTATGTTCAGGCGCCACTTTCAATCTGCCGCTAACATGGCGGTCGAGCAATTGATGCATATATTCATTCATTATTTTTTCATCGCCTTGTTTATTAAAATCCTTTACCAGTAAATCGTAACGGATTCCGCTTCCTACAAAGGCTTTTTTAATTCCCGGATGTGCATCAACTTTTTTATAAATATCGAGCATGGGTTTATGCGAAGTGTCCAGATTATTGCAAACATTTGGATGGATGCACGAAGGTCTTTTACATTGATCGCATAAATCTTGATATTTCCCCTTCATCTTATACATATTGGCCGAAGGGCCACCTAAATCGGATATATATCCTTTAAAATCGGGCATTTGCGTTATCTGATCAACTTCTTTTAGAATCGAATTTTCAGATCGGGAAGCAATAAATTTTCCTTGATGGGCAGAAATTGTACAAAAACTACATCCTCCAAAGCAACCGCGGTGCATATTTACCGAGAATTTAATCATTTCGAAAGCCGGTATAGTTCCGCGTTTTTTGTATTTCGGATGGGGAAGTCGGGTATAAGGTAAGTCGAATGACGAATCAATTTCAGATTCAGTCATGGTTGGAAATGGTGGATTTATAATTAGGGTATATTCACCGGCTTTTTGCAGAATCCTTTTAGCTTCTACTCTGTTTGATTCCTGTTCGATATGACGAAAATTTTTGGCATATTTCAATTTATCGACAAGACATTCTTCGTGAGGAAATAATTCAATATCCAACCAATTTTTATTTTGAGGAATTGGATTAGCTTTTGGTATTGTTATTCCAGTCTGAGGAATATTATCTAAGGACTCAAAGGGAATTCCTTTTTTTAATAAGCGTAAAATACTTAACAGTGGTTGCTCACCCATTCCGTATATAAGCATATCGGCCTGGCTATCAATCAAAATCGAAGGTTTTAAACTGTCCGACCAATAATCGTAATGAGTAAGTCGTCTTAAAGATGCTTCAACACCACCCAATATGATAGGTACATCTGGATAAATTTCTTTAAGAATTTTGCTATATACAATGGTGGTATAATCCGGCCTAAATCCTTTTTCGCCGCCCGGGGTATAGGCATCGTTCGATCTTAATCGTTTATTTGCCGTATAATGGTTTACCATACTGTCCATATTTCCGGCAGTTACAGCAAAAAATAAACGAGGTTTTCCAAATTTCTTAAAATCGCGGAAATCGTCCTGCCAATTTGGTTGAGGAATAATTCCGATTCTTAATCCTTCAGCTTCAATTAATCGGCCAATAACTGCGGCTCCAAAGGCAGGATGATCAACATAAGCATCTCCGGTTAAAAGAATTATATCCATTTCTTCCCAACCTCGCTGAAGCATTTCTTTGCGGGTAATTGGAAGCCAGTCGGTAATAAGTGGTTCTTTATACATTGATGGCAAATTTACAACAAATCAACAAACACTTTACGAAGCTCAGATTTTCAATTTCGTCCCGAAAATATTTATAGTTTTGTAATGAAAAGAAACAGAATGGAATGTCGATTGAACTTATAAATATCAGCAAAACTTACGGTAAACAATTTGCCCTTCAACGTGTAAATTTAACCATCAGAAAGGGAGAAGTAGTTGGACTATTGGGCCAGAATGGAGCCGGAAAGTCTACACTGATGAAGATTATCAGCGGATATATTCCACCTACCGAAGGAGAAGCCTTTGTGTGTGAGTTTAATATAGATACCGCAGCTAAAGAAGCGAAGAAGCGAATAGGTTATTTGCCTGAAAACAATGCCATGTATCCGGATATGTATGTCCGTGAATATCTTTCATTTATTGGCGAATTATACAAGGTGAAAAATATTGATTTTGAATTAAACCGCATAATCCAGATTTGTGGTTTATCAAAGGAACAAAATAAAAAAATTGGCGCTTTATCCAAAGGCTACAAGCAAAGACTTGGACTGGCTCAGGCCTTAATTCATCAGCCGGAAGTTTTAATTTTAGATGAACCTACAAGCGGATTGGATCCAATTCAGCTGGTTGAGATTCGAAAATTAATTCAAGAAATCGGCAAAGAAAAAACGGTTTTACTCTCAACGCATATTATGCAGGAAGTTAAAGCCATTTGCAGCAGAATAATCATTATTGATAAAGGCAAAATAATTGCTGATGATTTGACAGAGCATATTTACAAAACGGTAAAAAATGAAGAAGAAATAATTTTGGAACTTGAAGGTGAGTATAATTTTCAGGATTTAGCATCCATTGAGGGCATAATTAAAATTCAAGCAAGCGAAAAAAATTCTTTTAGTATCATAGCAATCAAAGCGTTGGATGTAAGACAAAAGCTCTTTGATTTTGCTGTAAAAAACGGCCTAAAAATTCGGTCACTTCAAAAAATTGAGAATTCTTTAGAGCAAATTTTTCAGGAAATAACGCGGGAGAATAGGTGAAAGCCGAAGAATAAATCAGGCATAAGAAAACACAAAGAATCGGCGTATAGCCCAACTTAACATAAAAAAGATCGCAAACATAACGGTTAGCCATACTATTGCAGTTTCAATAATTAAGGCGTTATTTGAAGCCTGCACATACATTACCCCAATTATTCCGACGATTAACATGGCCAGTCCGCCAATTAATTCAAAATCCCATGCAATTAACAGTGTAAAAAGCAGAAGCCACCATGGTATTGAACTTGGTAAGTTTATGAGGATACTTGAAATGGTAATGCCGTAATTTAAGGCTCCTGTAAAAATGGTAACACTAATCATCGACATGCCGATAAGCAAGACTCCGAATCGGGCAAATCCACGAAAGAAATTAGCGATACCTAGTGTCATTAGTTTTAGTTTTTCGAATTATCTGCTAATATACTAATTATGAGCAGTTAATTCAATAGTTTTTTTAGTATACAAAGATAATAAATATTTTTCGCAGTAATGTATTCAATTCGTATGTGAATAGTTTCTGCTTGTATTCGTATTTAATTCTCCTAAAATTATATCTTTTACTGTATAACCACCCGTATTGTTACGTGAAATTATTACTTGATACTAAAAAAAGTTCAGCCATTCGAATAAATAAAATAAACATTATTTATGCTGTCTGAGCATTCATCCTATAATTTTTGAATGATCAGTTTCTTACTTTGTTTAAACAATGTTTTTTTATTGGTTAAAACAAGCAGATAGATTCCTTCTTTTAATTCAGAGACATCCAGATTTATTGATTTTTCAATAGATGATGTTTTATAGATTATTTGGCCGCTCAAATTAAATATTTCAATTACTTTTTCATCGCTCGAATTGCTTTGGATACTTAAATTTCCAATTGCCGGATTTGGGCTTAAGGTAAAATTTGCACTATTTATATCGAGTTCGGAAATTGCGGTAAATGTGGTTAGTTTTTCGGCAAAAACCCATATTTGCCTTGCAATTCGCTCATTATCCGAATCGGAAGCTAGTGTTATAACATCTTCATAAACTCCTTTATCAGCAACATTTCCGTTAAACTGAATACTAATTTCCAGGCTTGCCCCCGGAGCAATTGTAATTGGAAAAGCTGTGGAGATTTCAAACAAATCAGAATGACTTGAGAATCCTGATAAGACTAAATCAGTTGATTTATTATTTTTAACCATTATCGGAGAACTGATAATTTCGTGATTTTCAATTTTTGCAAAATCGATACTGTCCTTATCCGTTTCGAAAATTTTTGTTTCCCATTTAAATTTAAAGATTCCCGGACTAAAACTGTGATGCGTAAAATCTACATCCAAAGCAACACTTCCGTCGGGATGAAACTCTGTGAATGATGGCCAGTAAGTACCCCAAAAATTAATTGTGTTGCCGTTGTAAACACGCTGAGTTCCAGAACCGTGATTGCAATAAACATTTGGTGTTCTGTATTGTCTTTTGATAAGTGTTGCTGTTTTATTCACTTCGTCTAATTCATATACAATTGATGAGGAAATTTTTTCCTCATGTAAATTTCCATTATCGAACAATAAAAGGTGGTTTTGATCAATCTTGCTTATGCTATGTTGATGCGAAAAGCCAATGGGATCATTTATAAATGTAAACTGATTTTTCTTTCCGCCTAATCGCCAGATAATTTCTCCGGTTCTTCGGTCTACTTTGGTTATTTCATCCATATGCCTGCATGAAATTAGAAAACTTGTGTCCGAATCGATGGTAATGCTGTTGGCATGAACATAATCCAGTTGAGCTTCGGTATAATCTAAATAAGGCGAATTTTCATTTCCATCGAATAAATCAAAATGATCAGCGCTATTCCAGGTGTATTTCAGGTTGCCTTCCTTATCAAACTCCTGTACAATTAAATCCAATACTTCGGCATTTACATTACCTCCTTCAATAAGTGCACTCATATCGATATGCCTAACTGCTTCGCCCATTAGAATAATATTTCCCTGCAAATCGTTTGCCCAGTCATGCCCATTTGAATCGT
>JAZDJM010000060.1:0-8746 GCA_043804305.1 Bacteroidota bacterium | reverse complement strand
ACTTATTAGAATAGCTGATAAAAAAATTTGTAACAATGATCCGTCTCATGATTTAGATCATGCATTGCGTGTGTTATATCTTGCTGAATATATTGCAAAAAAAGAAAATGCAGACAGAGATATTATAGTTCCAGCAGCATTATTTCATGATATTATTTGTTATCCAAAAAATCATCGCCAATCTATAAATAGTGCAAAAAATAGCGCAATTCTAGCAAAAAAAAATATTAATGAAAATTAATGAATTTCCAAGTAAAAAGATTAATGAAGTACAATACGTTATTAGTAATGTATCGTTTTCAAAGGGCATAAACCCAGTCACACTAGAAGCTAATATTATTCAGGATGCAGATAAATTAGAGGCTACTGGAGCAATAGCTATTATGAGAACTTTTTCAAGTAGCGGAAGTATGAATAGAAAATTTTACAATCAAAAAGACCCTTTTTGTGAGAATAGAAAACTAGATGACATGAAATATGCCGTTGATTTATTTTACACACGCTTACTTAAAGTGCATAACCTTATGTATACAAAAACCGCCAAGAGAATTGCAAAGCTACGGACGGTTTTTTTAAAAGCGTTTCTTAAAGAACTAAAAATTGAATTATCGATTTGGTAACATGAAAAAAAATAACACAATATTAATTACTGGCGGGCTGGGTTTTATAGGGACACACCTCGTTTTAGCATTAATGAAAAGTAATTATAAGATTATAGTTTTTGATAATTTTTCAAACTCAAATAATTTTCTCATAAATATTATAAATAATAAAATAAAAATTATTAAAGGTGATATCAGGGATTATCATGCTATGTTGCAAAAATTAACAAAGTTTAAGATAGATGTAATTATCCATTTGGCGGCAATTCATTATATTCCATATTGTGATAATAATCCCAATAAAACAATAGATGTCAATTTATCAGGTACGGTGAATATGCTTCGTTTTGCGGAAAATAAAAAAATTAATAGATTTATCTTCACTTCTACGGCAGACGTTTATAAAGATTTAAAACGGCCTTGTTCGGAAATTGATATTATAGGTAACAAAACAATCTACGCCATATCAAAAATATTAGATGAAAAGGCCATTCAATTATATACACAGGAGAGAAAAATAAATTTTTGTATTTTTCGTTTGTTTAATGTATATGGTAGTAAGGATAAAACCCCACACTTTATTCCAAGTATTATTAAGCAGATAAAGACTGGCCGTACAATAAATCATGGAAATATTAACACTATTAGGGACTATATACATATAGACGATGTGGTAGCCGCTTTTACAAAAATTATTAACAGTAGAACACTGCCTAATGCGGTATTTAATATCGGCTCTGGGCATGGTTATAGTGGTAAAGAGATAATAGAAATAATAAAAAAAATTATAAAAAGAGAATTAATTTTACATAAAAATAAAAAATTATCTAGATCTATTGACCGACATATCTTAGTGGCAAATAATAAATTATTTTCAAATACCTATTCATGGCATCCCAAAGTAAAAATAACCGACGGACTAGAAAGAATGTTAAGGTAAAAGGAATAGAATATCATCCGTCTATTAGGAAAATAACCGTTGGTATTATAATTGATACTGGTTTTCGAATACCACCTTTAACTGGTGTAACTTACAGATTGTATTATTTATCAAAAGCAATCCAAAAACACGGCCATAATGTTAAAATATTTATTTGCAATAGAAATATTTTTAAGGATAATGATATTAGAAGGCATATAGATGATTCCGAGTTAGAAATTCATATTATTCCTGAAAAAGTTTTTTATAACATCAACCAGATGTTAGATGTTATTAAAAAAAATAATATTGATGTAGTACAAGTTGAAGATATTCAATCAGCCATGATTTTCTCCAAAATAACTACTGTACTGGGGATTCCATTAATTACCGAATTACATGATATTGAAGCAACTTTAAAGAGCCACCTTCACTATAACTCAAAGGATATTAGGAAATCCTTAAAATACACAAAGTTAGCCTGTGACGCATCTGATTCACTCGTGTGCATGACTAAATTTGATAATTCTGAACTATTAGATAAAATTGGAATAAAAAAAGACAAGATAACATTATTACCAAATCCTATTGATACAAAAGCTTTTCCGTACGTTGGACCTGCATTAGCAATTAAAAAAATAATCTTTATCGGCAACATGTACTATCCCCCAAACATGAGGGCCGCTTGCACTATAGTTGAAAAAATTTCCAAAAACGTGCTAAAAGATTTTAAAAATATCCATTTTGAACTAGCTGGCATGGTTCCAAAAAATTTAAAAAGTAAACTGCAAAATAAACATGTCAAATTTGCCGGTGCTGTAAAAGATCTAACTTCATTTTTATCAAAAGCGACAATTGCGTTATGTCCGGTTACGGAAGGATCTGGTATGAAAGTAAAAATTCTTAATTATTGCGCAGCAGGAATACCAATTATAACTACGAATTTAGGCAGATCTGGATTTGAGCCAATTAAATCACTAATAGTTGAAGACAATATTGAAAAATATCCAAATATAATAAAAAAGCTATTAACTAATAATGAAAGAATATTGACCATTTCAAAACAGATTCGTAGACAAGTTATGGAGCATTATGATATAGATTTCATAGCGAAAAAAGTAATTAAGTTATATAGAAAAACTTTGCGTATTCATCAAGATTCGAACAAAAATGACTTTAATATTACTAAAAGCAAATTGAAATTATTATGGCATTCCGAAAAGAGAATAAAGCATTTTTCAAATCCACACTATTATGTTATAAAAAATGGAAAGATATTTACTAAAAAAAAATTTGACTAGACTGATAATCATTGAGGGTTTATGGGGATCAGGGAAAACAACTTTTGCAAATTATTTAGCAAATAAATATTCGCTTATTTTTATTAAAGAGCCGATACATAGAAATTTATTTAAAGAAAGGGGGATATCAAATTGGTATTTTCATCAACACATAAACCGACAAATTCAGGCAAGGAATATAAATTCCAAAAAAAAAGTCATAATGGAACGATCAATTATATCAAATGCAGCTTATCAATATGCAAAAATTGGGTGCCTTTACCGGCAATATCATAAAATCTTATTACAATTTCCAGAACTTCATTTTTCGACAATAGTATTTTTATATAACAATTCACCTTTGTTAGAATTCAAATCAAGGCAATCATCTAATAATTTTAAAATAAATCAATATTTATCCAAGAAATTTGTTAAAAGGTATATTGAATTCTATCAGAGCGTTTTGCCAAAGATCATTAAAAATCATCCAATTTTTTTAAAAACAAAAAAGAATGGAAAATTTTTAACGATAAACAATATTTTTACAAATTTTAAAAAGGAATACACCTCTTTAATAGGAAATAAAAAAAAGCAATGAATCTCTTAAAATGGTCCGAAGATAAGGTTGTTTTAAGGGATGCTATTTAAAAAAACCCGTTTATCTTAAGATAAACGGGTTCAATATAGTAGGTGCATCCACCATTGATTAATCACGTCATCTGACAATATTTTTTTTTCCCGAAGCATGTCGTTAATCATATCTACGAGTGCTTGGCTCAGAGTGATAATCTCATCAGGGCATGTTGCTTTTAGGAACATCTTTGATACTGATAAGATTTTATAGCCGTATTCAGATGATGATTCAGCTGTTTCAGGAAGCCACTTTTTGTATGGATATGGTTGCCTATCAGCCAAAAACGACATTTCCAGTGCAAGTTTGACAACAGTAGCGCGAATGATATCAATAGCCGTATTTCTTTCGAAACGAACTGCATTCCTAAGATTGTGCCGTTCCGTGCGTAGTTCCAGATACTTTATTTTTATAAGTTCCGGGACTCGCCTCTTGAATTTGATTTTATACTCATTAATGAGGTTTCGTATCTGATCGTCTGGATCAGAGAGAATCAAGGAATTGCTTAAAATCCAAATGGCGATTGATATTCTTCGCTCAAGATCAGCCTTTAACCAACTGAGGTTTCGTACTTTGGAAAAAACTGGCGGTTCATGATCATGGTCGTCAAACACGTATGAATTGCCATTCTGTGCTGAAAATGTAGCATAATGTTCGTTCGGGATAATGATCAATAAATCCCAAATCGAATTGTTATCATCCTCAGTCAACAGTACCGAAACAACACTCGTCAATACATTGGACCGTAAAATTACCGGCAGTTTTCGATCTACGTAAAGCTCTAATCTGCTTCTTTGTAGCGCATCCACCGTTCTTAACCTCCATCTTTTTTTGTTTTCAGTAACTCATATAATCTCATGAGTCCCTGCTTATTTCCAGGATACTTCAATAACTTATTGGCTTCCTCCATAGTAACTAAAGTGTATTCTGAATGCTCTGATGAAAGGTTTATCTCCGCGTCATCTGATATCTCAGAACCGAATACTTCTTCATGCTGTATTCTGCCATCATCAAAGAAATCGAAAGAAAAACCTGTCTTGATTAATTTGATGACTTTTGAGATACCTGTTTCCTCTCTTAATTCGCGGAGTGCTGCCTGTTCAAAACTCTCACCAATTTCAACGTTACCAGTTATGGGTTGCCAAAAACCACCCCTTGCTTCTGTGCGCTTGAAAAGCAGAAATATTGGCTTTTCATCAATGAACTTATAAACAATCAATTCTACTTGATTGTCTGTTCGTTCGTATCTCTTGCTTTTTTTATTGTCACTGCTCATTGTTGCGATTAATTTTAATACGCCATACTCACGAAGAAAATCATTATTGCTTTCAGAGCAATGGAATAAATTCTCGTAAGGGCTTGATGAATACTGCGACCTCATTTGTTTTTTGATTCGCAGTAATTCTTGAATGGCATCTATCCCTTCAACTACTATAGCAGTAAGTTCAGTAGCGCACAAATATTGACCGAGCACATCGGGGTAGTTAATCTTTGCCCATCCATAAAATTGAGCTAAAGTATCTAGAAAAAAACTCACCCGATATTTTTCAATAATGCGCAAATTGGAATTTGCTAAATAAGCGAGTAGCAAATCCACCAATTTCTTATGTATGATGTCAGGTTTTAGAACCACGACGGATCGAGAGATTGACACAATTGACCTCCTTATTTTCAATGTACGTTTTGTTGTTTCGTTGCTTGTTTTGCCGACATATTAGATCTATCACACAGCAGTATGATTGTCAAATCCTCCCTCTATATACAAGCCATATAGACAGAAGCCCAAAAACCCCTTATAATTGGCAATGAGGGGGGAAGAAAATAAATTTTCTTTCCGACCGAGCGAACCGATTATGCAAAGCATAATTCCCTTGATTTCGGCGTACCAAATAACACGTCACTAATTATTTTCAAACAAAACTATGCCAAACAATGAAAATCTGAACTTCCTTTACGAAATCGGGTCGCTGAAAAATATGGAGCGCGGCTGGCGCCAGCATCTGGCAATGGAAGTTGCCACCGTACCTGAACACATTTACCGCGTTGTCTGGCTGGCTTTGATTATTGCGCGAGGCGAGAACGCGCAAATTGATGAAAACAAGCTGATAAAAATGGCGCTTGTGCATGATATTCCTGAAACGCGCGTTTCGGATTTAAGCTACATACAGAAAGTTTATGTTAAGGCCGATGAAGAGAAGGCCGCGAATGATCTTTTTACCGGCACAATCCTTGAGGACTATGGAGGAATTTTAAAAGAGTACGAAAAAAGAGAGTGCTTGGAAGCGAAAATCGTGAAAGACGCGGATAATCTTGAAGTGGATCTTGAACTTAAAGAATTTGAAGAGCGCGGTTCCAAACTGCCGGAAAAATGGGCTGAATTCCGCCGGCTTATAAGGGAACAAAAGCTATATACTGAAACAGCAAAAAAAATTTGGGATGAAATTCAAACTTCCAACCCGTCTGAATGGCACATAAAAAGCAATAAATGGGTGCGCCTTCCGGAAGCCGGCAAATAAGCCGGCTTTTTAAATAGGCGCGGTAATGATAAAACCCCGCACCGCTTTTATTTTCGGTTGAAAATAAAAGCGGTGCGGGGTAAAATAGCCCTATGGGACTTCAAGAAATGCCAGTATGGCAGCTTAATAAAATAGGGCAGAAAATTTCCGCCAAACTCAAAAAATTGGGCATATTAAGCGCGCTTGATTTAATTTACCATTTCCCCTGCCGCTATGAGGACTTTTCCCAAATAAAAAATATTGCCGATTTAAAGGCGGGCGAAAGCGCAACAGTTAAAGGCAAAATTGAGCTTTTAAGCAATAAGCGCTCATTTAAAAAACGAATGGTGATTACCGAATGCTTTGTTTCGGATTCAACCGGATCCGTTTCAGCCGTCTGGTTTAACCAGACATTCATATCCAAGGTTTTAAAAAACAATGACGAGATTTACCTTTCAGGCAAGGTTTCGGGCGATCTTTTTTCTTGCAATTTCCAAAATCCGTCTTATGAAAAAATTATCCAGACCCAAGATGGAACCGGAAGAGAAACAACGCACACAGCCCGGCTGGTTCCAATTTACCGTTTAACCGAAGGAATTTCTGAAAAACAAATCCGATTTCTTATTAAACAGGCATTGGATAATTATTTAAATTCAATTGCCGACTGGCTTCCTGCCAACTTTTTAATAAAGCATAATCTGGCTCCATTAAAAGAAGCCCTGAAACAAATTCACTTTCCCGAAAATCAGCTATCTATAAATAAGGCGGGCCGCCGCTTGAAGTTTGATGAACTTTTAAAATTGCACCTGCTGAATTTATCCGCCAAAAAACAAACCCTATCCGCTATTTCAAAGCCAATCGCATTTAATGAAAGCCAAACCAGAAAAATTGTCGGCTCGCTCCATTTCGCTTTAACCGATTCGCAAAAAAAAACGGCATGGCAGATTCTGCAGGATATGTCAGCTCGCTCGCCAATGAACCGCTTATTGCAAGGCGATGTTGGATGCGGGAAAACCGTTGTAGCCGCGCTTGCAATTGCAAATGCCTCGCTTTCCGGCAAGCAGTCAATTCTGCTCTGCCCCACGGAAATTTTGGCATCACAGCATTTTATCTCATTAATAAATATTTTTAAAACGCTTAAACTGAACGTTGCACTTCTTACTTCCGGGAAAAAACTTGTTTGCCACACAACAGACAAACAGCCGTCCAAATTAAGCAAGCCGAAATTATTAAAATCCATTGCCAGCGGGGAAATTAACCTTATCATAGGAACGCACGCGCTTTTGCAGGATAAAATCCGCTTTAGCGATTTGGCGCTTATTGTAATAGACGAACAGCACCGCTTCGGCGTGGAGCAGAGAATGCATTTAAAGAAAAAAATATTGCAGGCGGCTGGATACACGCCCCATCTGCTTTCCATGACGGCAACGCCAATACCGCGCACGCTTGCGCTAACGGTTTACGGCGATTTGGATATTTCCGTTATATGCGAGCTTCCGCCGGACAGGAAAAAGCCGATTACCCGCCTTGTGCCGAAAGAAAAACGCGACGAGGCATACGAATTCATCCTGCAGAAAATCAAGGAAGGCCGTCAGGCCTATGTTATATGCCCGGTAATTGAAGAATCTGACCGCTTCAGCATTAAAGCGGCCGAAATGGAATACCAGAAATTGTCTGAAGAAATTTTTCCGCAATTGAAAATCGGGCTTCTGCACGGCAAATTAAAAAGCAAAGAAAAAAGTGAAACATTAGACCGATTCTTGCAAGGCAAAATTGATATTTTAGTTGCAACTTCAGTGGTTGAAGTTGGGGTTAATATTCCAAACGCCTCAATAATGATAATTGAATCGGCAGACAGGTTCGGCTTGGCCCAGCTTCATCAGTTCCGCGGAAGGGTAAACCGCTCTTTCCACCAATCATACTGCCTGCTGTTTACGCAATGCAATTTTAATGCCGGATCCGCTGAAAGCACTTCTGAAAAAACTTTAACTCGCCTTAATACGTTGGTTGATTGCTATGATGGCTTTAAATTAACCGAAGAAGACCTTAAGCAAAGGGGTTTTGGAAATTTATTCGGCACAGAACAATCCGGCTTTTTTTCGCAATTGAAAATAGCCAATTTGGCTGAAACCGGCTTGGTTGAAGAAACAAAAAATGCGGCGTTGGAGCTTTTTGAAAACAATCAGAAAATTTCTGATAAATTAAATAGTGAATACATTTACCATCCTGAATAATTGACAGGTTTGATTTTTTATGTTAGTTTATGAATGTATACGAGGGGCGGACGCTAAAAATTCCAACCAACTCCGCACACCCGCAGCCGGCTTAAGGGTTTTGGCGCGAATTCCGAGTTATTGCGACTTCTCGGACATAAGCGCCCGCCCCATAATTGTTCTTTTAAACACAATCTCGCTCATTAATACAATAAATATTGCCAGCAAATCTGCTGGCTGGATAAATATACATCAACATACTAAAACGGGAGTTTATATGTCTCCTTAACAACGATCTTTGTTCATTTATTCATTTAAAGTTTAAAAACAACAAAGTCGCAAAAACGAGTCGCAAAATGAACTTAGATCCCAACTTTCCAGAAATCATCAGCTTTCCTGAATACGATCAAGTTGATGAGGTAATGCATTTCACAAATCCAAAAGATGCTATTGAGCATTTTCAAAGTTTAAAAGTGATAATGCTACCAGAACCTGTTCCATGCACAATAAAAATGGCGCCTATGAATTCTAAATTGCTTCTAGAATTGAACTGGAGGCGATGGAACTGGAACAGAACCTTGGCTATTGTGGAATGCATCTTTAAAC
>JAZDJM010000059.1:0-4056 GCA_043804305.1 Bacteroidota bacterium | reverse complement strand
AGGCTTAATGGCAATGCCCAATCCATATGATAAACCAGCAGATAATCTTCAATTTTATAGGCTGTTCCCAATGGGTCAACTGCTTTTACAAATCCTGAAAAAACAAATACAGAGGCTAATAAAATACGACAAAGACTTATAAATTTTTTCATAGTAATTATACCTGATTCGTGAATTTGCGAATAAAATTAATCAATTACAATAAATCTTTTTTGTGCCGTAAGATTTCCGCTTTTATTTTCAATTCTGATTAAATACATCCCGGATGACAAATTATTAAACGCTAATGTAAATTGTGTGCTGTTAATATTTTGTTTTTTTATCAATTGGCCTTCAATATTTAAGATGCTTAGGTTTTGATTTAGCATTTCATCAGGTAATCTTAAATTCAGCCGATCTTTTGCAGGTTGCGGAAAAATTTCGATTAAAGACGAGGCCAAATCGATTGCGCGTGTTGAATTTGCGGTATTTCGGGCATAAACTCTTACGCATAAATCTCTTTCTTTTCCTGCAATATTATTTCCTACAGCCGTCCAGCTTGTTCCTGAACTGCTCATCCATGCCTTGTCTGCTTCGATAAGTGGATTGGCGTAGCCTTCAGAAAATCTTTCGAAAGGAATGGGATAATTATAGCCGGGAGTATAATATTTTACTTCAACATAAAAATCCTTATTGGCGGCTAAAGTTATCGGATTAATCAAATCGATACGGTGATAACCGGAATAAGTAAAATTAGTAAATTCTGTAGATCCTAAAATCCCGCTTAAAATATCACCCGATTTTGTAGCATAAACAGTTGCAGATATTACTGCTCCTGAACCGGTTGCATAAGTTCCAATAGCGTTAAGTGTCTGGGCTTCAACAGTAGTGAATTTCACTAAAGCCCTGCCGGATTCACTTGTATAACCTACACTGCTAATCCATCCAAGTTCATCATAAAAGTGAATAATGTCGCCGCCTTTTTTTCTTTCAATACCGTTAAAAGATGCCGGTGAACTGTTAAATTTTGTATCCTGATAAGCAACGTAAAAATAACCCTGATCTCCCCATCCGGAGCCCCAGCTATTTTTAACTATCCATGCTCCCATTCCTCCATTTGTGTAAAGGTTATCGTTCCATCCAACAAGCAAAACGGCATGATTAGTTGATTCTGTTCCACTATAGTAATAGGTTTGTGAACCGGCAGAATAGCTTGCAGATTGGTGATAATAATTTGTATATAAGCCACCGTAATCCATGATAGCTTGTTTGATGATGTTCATATCATTTGGAAAATAATTAACCGCGAAAAGCGTAAATTGAGGAGTATAAGCTGTGTTGCAAACTGCATTTTTATCAACATCATAGGGTACTTCGCTTTCCAGAACAGGGCCTTGTCCTCGCGTGAAATAGGCTGTCGATTTGCGAGAATTTCCTCCTGAACAGCTCAAATCATCGCCAAAAACAAAACCATGACAAGTGCGTTGGTTTTGTTCCGATAAATTATAAACTCCAAAACCTTGCTTTATCATCGCAGATTCTATCGAGCCGCTACTTGCAAATGTCCAGCATGCTCCGCAAGAACCTTGATCTTTTGCGCTTGTAACCAAATTAAGTGTCCTTAAATCATAAACAGCAGGTAAAGCGTATGTTTTTTTAAAATTCTCCGTAAGAATCCACTCGTGGTTTGGTAAAACCAGGGGTGGAATGTCAGCAGTGCTATATCCAGATTTAAATCTGTTTTCCAACCATTTTAAGTGCTCCGGGTTTATGGGCGCTTCTACTTCGGTTTCTTGAGAAAAAACCATAGTGCTGGTAAATAGTAATGGTAGTATGGTAAAGAAAAATCTTTTCATGTGGCGTATAATTAGATTGTTACCTATTCTGATAATTTTATAATTGCAAATAGAGCATAATTTATCATATCCTGAAAATTTGCTTCCAATCCTTCGGAAACAGTTGTGGTTCCCAAATTATCTTCAATTTGCTTAACTCTAAGGAGTTTCATTAATATGATATCATCGAGAGAACTTATACGCATATTCCGCCAGGCTTCATCATAATCGTGATTTTTATTTTCCATCAAGGCTTGAGCTTCATAGATATGTTTGTTGTAGGTGTTCAGTATTTCTTCTCCCGATTCTCCTTCCACACTTTCAACAACGCCCTTTTCTAATTGAATTAAGGCCATAACCGCATAATTTACTATGCCGATAAATTCTTCTTCAATCCCTTCATCAATTTTGGATAAACCTTTTTTCTGAATGCTTCGGATACGGTTTGCTTTGATATATATTTGATCGGTAAGTGAGCTTGGCCTTAAAATTCTCCATGCCAAACCATAATCAGTCATTTTTGATTTAAATATAACTCTGCATTTTTCTATGGCTTCTTCAAACTGTATTTTGGTTTTTGTCATAATTAAATATGGCTTATTTTTGTATAAAAATTGGGACAAATGTTGGGTAAAAATACATCTTTTTCTGAAAATCGAGTATTAAATTGCAGAGGAAAAAAGTTGGATTTGAATGAACCAAAGGTTATGGGAATCCTGAATATAACCAAAGATTCGTTTTACGATGGAGGCAAGCACCTTGATCAGAAATCCTGGACAGCAAAAGCTGAGAAATTGGTTGAAGAAGGTGCATCAATAATTGATATTGGAGCTGTTTCTTCAAAACCCGGAAGTTTGCTGACAGAAAGCGCGTCTGAATGGGAAGTTTTAAAGAAACCTATTGATTTTTTGGTTAAAAAATATCCTGAAATCATTTTTTCAGTAGATACCTATAATGCGCTTACTGCACAAAAGGCTGCAGATTTAGGGGTTGATATGATAAACGATATTTCAGGTGGAAGTATTGATAAGTCCATGATTAAACTTGTAAGTCAGAATAATCTTGCTTTTGTTTTAATGCATCTTCACGGAATTCCTGAAAATATGCAAGTTTCGCCCATGTCTGGAGATATTATTGCTAAAGTAAAAAATTTTTTCTCGATGCAATTGTCTGAATTAGAAAGCGAAGGCTGTAAAAATATACTGCTTGATCCCGGATTTGGGTTTGGGAAAACACTCGACCAAAACTATCTATTGCTCAAAGAAATGAATGTTTTTCAGCAATTTAATTATGGTATTTTGGTCGGATTGTCTCGCAAGTCTATGATATTTAAACATTTAGAAATTAACCCGGAAAAAGCTTTAAATGGAACGAGTGTTTTAAATACCTTTGCCCTACAAAATGGCGCAAAGGTTTTAAGAGTTCATGATGTGCGCGAAGCCAATGAAGTTATTAAACTTTTTACAAAATATCAGCAAACATAAGCTATGACGAATTTATCTAACCTGGCATTTATTCAAATTGGAATTCTTGATTTGCTCGATATTTTTCTTGTGGCTGTATTAATCTATGAGATTTACAGATTAATTAAAGGCACCGCAGCAATAAATCTTTTTGTTGGAATTGCACTTATCTATTTTGTTTGGAAATTGGTAGATGCTTTGCAAATGGAACTTCTAAGCGAAATTTTAGGCGCATTTATAGGCGTTGGTTTTATTGCCTTACTCATTGTTTTTCAGCCTGAAATCAGGCAGTTTTTGCTTTTTTTTGGCTCTCCGGCTTTTTTAGATTCACTTCCAAAGAGAATAAGGTTTCTGTTTGGCAAAATAAATAAGCCCGAAAGTATCCTTGATATCGACAAAATTATTGTTGCAGTAAGGCATTTATCCGACTCAAAAACCGGCGCATTGGTTGTGCTCAGTAAAAAGCATGATTTAAGGCAGGTTATCGATACCGGAGAAAAATTTGTTTCAGACATTTCGCCCGGATTGATAGAGGCGATATTTTTTAAGAATAGCCCTTTGCATGATGGGGCTATGGTAATTCGAGATAATAAAATAGTTGCAGCACGTTGCATTTTGCCACTTGCAAAAAATAAAAATATTGATGCTGCTTTGGGACTTCGACACCGTGCAGCAATTGGAATAACAGAACAAAGCGATGCATTGGCTCTTGTGATTTCGGAAGAAACAGGGAAAATCTCTTTTTCGAAAAAAGGGGTTATTGTAAATCATGTTGCCGC
>JAZDJM010000058.1:0-5725 GCA_043804305.1 Bacteroidota bacterium | reverse complement strand
AATACTGAATTAAACTTGATGCCGATAAGCCGGCGCCTAAAATTAAAATGTGTTGCATGCTTTTATTATATTTTTTTATTTTTTGTGCGTTTTTTGTGATTTGGCTCGTCAGCGGACTATTGGCAGCCTAAAACTTTTTCTGCCGCTAAATCAATAAAGCTAAATTTCACTAAAAACACAGGTGCTTTTATTTCAAAAAATCCTTCATATAGTAATAATCCGGAGTAAATTCACCATTGTGCAGAATAAGTGCCCGTTTAAATTCGGCCGGAATATTGAGTGCATCAAAGCCAACCTTATAATCGGCCTCAGCCAGATCTTTCACATACTTAACCAAAACATTTCCAAAAGCTTCTGACGATTCTCTTGGTAACTCGCTTGGTAAAATATCCACAGCCATAATTAAAATCCCATCACCTTCAAAGCCCATTGTCGGAATCCTGGTACTTGGATTATACACAAAAACAGGATCCTGAATTTTTGTCCCCATATGGGTTGCTTCTATCGATCCATCAGGATCGCAGGTTATGTCGCCAATAACTTTCAGGCGGTGATTTGTTTTATAGAGTTGTTCCAGAAAATCTTTAGTAACAATACGCGGATAGTTTTCATTCCAATACATACAATTCATCAAAATACTTAAATGGGGCACATATTGTTCAAACGAATTTTTATATTTTTCAGGATGTTCATAATAATCCTGCAATTCGAATCCGCAGTCCGGGTTTATTGGAGTTGAGATATCAACCTCCTTAAAAACAATCTTATACACGCAATTTAGTGCAAATGCATTTTGACCGGAGAGCTGAAGAAGTTCTTGCGGACTAATTTCTTTTACGGGCAATAAATCAATTATTTCCTGAGCTCCATTAGATACATTTCCATATCCGGTTACACCAATAATCAATGGCCCTACATCTGCATTCAGGCCTTTAGTTTTAATAAGCTCACCAATTTTTTTGATGGCTTCCTTTGCATCTTCAAGTGAACGATAATGTCTGGTTTGGGTTAGTGATTCAAAGCAATTTGAATAACCCAATCGTTTTAGGCGTTCGCCATACGACCAAAACGAATTAATCATTCCGGCCAATCCTGCAAAACGGCCGAAAAATATTAGTCGACGCCCTTGTTCATCTGTAATTTTCTCGTAATCAATTAAATTTATTTTTGCCTCAACCATTTTTTTCAACATATCCATATTATATTCCTGGCCTTTAATGGTATGCGAGAAAAAAACATAGGTTTTATTATCTTCAAAATAATTCAGGGGCATTTCTTTAACTCCAAAAATTAATCCGGCATTCGAAATAGTATTGCTTACTTGGGCACCGGCAGCTTTGTATTCAGCATCGGTAAAAATGCGCTTTTCGGACGACTCAACCAACACCTCTATGCCTTGATTAATGAGGCTTTCTACATGTTTTGGAGTCAGGGCAGCCCGACGTTCTAAAATGTACTTATCTTCATGGCGAATTCCAATTATACCTTTCATTCTCCTCTTATTTTTACAATTAAAATTTGGACTGTGTTTGGCGGCAAAAATAGGAAAACGAGCCCGTATAAAAAAGCGAAAGCCAAGAATAAAAAAACCCGAATCGTTTTGAATCGGGTTAATTGCTTGTGATTTTTTGATTAAATATTAATACTTCCTAACGCTTGAAGCTCCGCTGATGCTGATTATATCAATTGAAGGATTGCCTTTATAGCGCACGCTTGAAGCTCCGGAAGCTTCCAGGCTTAGTTTACCAACTGTCCATATTCTAACAACAGCAGCACCTGAGGCGTCTATCTCGCAGTTAATGGTTTCAAATTCCAATGCTTGAAATGAGCTTGCACCGGAAGCCTCAATTTTAACGTTTTTGGCATTTCCGCTTAAATCTAATCGGGAGGCACCGCTCATGTCGCCTTCAAAATTTTCGGTATTGAACTTTAGTTGAATTTCTGAAGCGCCACTAGCATCAAGTTCAATAGATTGTGCGTTAATGATATCTTCGCCCCTAACACTGGCAGCCCCTGAAATGTCAAATCTATCAAGGTTTTTATAATAAATGCTTACTTTTAATTCAGTAGGATTTCTAAAGTCTTTATCGTTATCTATTTCCAGGATTCCGCCAAAAACTTTTGTTCTGATGTAGGGCATTAAATTATCATCAGCCTCCAGTACAATTTTTTCCTGATTCGATTTTATGAGAATAACTTCAAATGCACCGCCGACATCAATTCCGTGAAATCCGCTTACATTACGTGTTTCGCTTATTACTTTTCCGCTTCCCTTTATCCAGCCAAAACTTGGTTTCGAAGCTGAAGTGGTTTGAATAAAAAATAATGTTATCAAACTCAGTCCTAAAATTTTAAATATAGTTTTCATTTTTATTTAAATTATGTGATTATTTAATTCGAATAATATTTCCTGAACCTGTGATTCTAAGATCGGTTATATCAGGCTTGCCGCTATAATACAAATCGCCCGAACCGCTTATTGTTAAATCTAGGGTTTTCTCGACATGAATGCTTGCATCGCCCGAACTTGATTTTCTGATTTTTGCATTTTCAACAGTAAAGTCTTTTCCAGAGAAATCGCCGGAGGCAGATTGCGATAATTCAAAATAATCTGAACTTCCGGAAAAGATAGAGTCACCCGAGCCACTCATTCTTAATTTGGCCGAAATTAAATGCAGGCCTTTCAAGCTCAGGTCTCCTGAAGCTGATTGTTGAATATCAATACTTTCTGTGATGCCGCTTAATTTTGCATCACCCGATCCACTCAAACTTCCAATTACATTTTTAGAATTCAGATCAGCAAAAAAATCGCCTGAACCGCTCACCCGAAAAGAAAAAGCAGGAGCTACGAGAACCCCTTTGGTGCTAAAATCCCCTGAGCCGCTAATCACAACAGCGTTTAAATCTTTTACCTGAATATAAATTGCAATCTGGCCGCTATAATTCAGTGAGCCTTTGATGTATATATTCAATTCGCCATTATTAACCTCCGTTTTTATATATTCAAAATATTTTTCGGCGGCTCTAACTTCCAATTCATACTTACCGGTTTGTTCTACAATAATATCGACAGACGAACTTGAACGAATACTGGTGAATTTGCCTACATCCCTTTTTTGAAAACTATAAGTTGAGGCTTGAAGTAATAATGTAATGCTCAATAAAACAGCACTTAAAATAATTTTTTTATACATGATTTTTATTATTTAATAAATAGATTTGCACTTGCATGATCAACGGATAGCCTGATATTCCCTTTAGCTTTTTCTTTTGAACCGAAATAACCTTCCATCAATAAATCAGTAACGTCTTTCTGTACGTTTGTAATTAAAACTTTTTCTTTGGGATAGTTAAATGACCCATGGTCAATATCAACATAAAACGAAAAATGAGCGCTTGGAAGAACACCTAATTTAATGCTGCAAAAATTGCTGTTAACATCGATTAGCTCGAATTCGGAAGCAACTGAATTTATTTTAAAGCTGCCATAAGATGTTTTAAGAATAAGTTTTTTTTCGAATTCTTCAATTATTAGTGTGGTGAATTGGGAGCTGCCGTTTATAAATTTGACATTGCCAATATTTATTTTATCGTAAGCCGATTTAATGTTTAAGGTATTTACATTGTCGATATTAACATTTCCACAAAAAGAAGTTTTTAAATTTAAAGTCTCAATCTTTTCAATTTGACAACTTCCATAGTCAACTTCAACAGTTGCATTTGTAATTTGGGTGGCATTAAATTTTCCAAAACCAATATCGATTCGATTATCTGTATATAGAAGGTTTTTAACATTAAAATTGCCGTAATCAACAGAAATATCGGCATATCCGTTGACGGTTTCAAAAAAAGCACTGCCAAAACTTGTTTTAAGGTTTAAGCGGCAATCAGCCGGATAATAAATTATAAAATCGATGCGGATAGTGTTACCGGCTTTACCAAAAAATCCCGATTCAATACTACTTATAATATTTACAAGATCTTTACCGCCATCCATTTGAAGTTTAATTCTTTCAAAACGCTCGTCTGCTTTTGATTGGCTGTCTGCTTCAACCGTAATGGTAGCTTCAACGCTTATTTTTTGTTTGTCCCAGTTATAAGCTTTTATTTCTCCAAATTCGGTACGAATATCCAGTAAAACATTTTTATTTACATCAAAAGTTTTATTCGATGTTTTGGTGTACTCTGTTGCATATCCATTGGATATAAAGAACATAAATGTCAACAATCCTAGAACTGCATTTTTCATTTGATTAATTTTGATTAACTTTTCCATTTTCTTTTTGATTATTGGGTTAAAATTAGGTTTGTATTATCGGCACACAATTGCTCATAAACTTGATTAACAAGATCTGATTTTGCTCTAAGACTTTGTATGTATGCATTTTCCATTTGTTTATTTCCATGTGCACGACTTAATTTTTGTTCTAATTCAAGTGTACTTTCTTCCAGTTTTTGCATGCGATTGGTTGCTGATTCAATCAAAATTGCACTGTTATCGTTATCCTTGCATTTTTCAATTTCTGCTAATTTCGACTCCGTTTGCTGACTATAATACATTTTTACATGAATTAATTCTTCAGAGAGCGGAGGTTGTGAAAGAAAATCAGACGATTCAAGTAGCTTAAATACAGGAATTAAAAGAAGAATACCAACTGATGCTGCAATAGCAAAAATTAGCTTTGGAGTCAAAAAAAGGCTTTTCTTAATCGGTTTTGATTCATTAAAAGCATTTAACTTTTCACGAAAATTATCGAAATGTGCGGACGAAGGTTCTGCATCAAAAAAAGCTTTGTTTTCTTTTACTTTAGTTTCTATGTTCTTATTGCCCATCTCATTTCCCTTTCTGCCCTAATTTGATTAATCTTATTTAGTAAACTTTGTCGTGCTCTTGAATAGCGCGTCCTTGCAAGGCTGTAACTTATATCCAGAATACTGCCGATTTCTTCATAATCATAACCTTCGAATAAATAAAGCACTAAAATTATGCGGTAATCATCTTTTATTAGTTTTAATGCCTCTTTTATTTCTTCCAGTCTACAATCGTTTTCCACACATTCTTCTTCATCGTCAGTCAGGCCTATTACACTTTCATTGATTTCGGTTGTTGGTTTCTGTTTTCGTATTAAATCCAGGGCATTATTAATTACAATTTTCTTTAACCAGCCACCAAAACTTCCTTCTTCCCGATAATTTTCAATTCGAGTAAATGCATCTATAAAAGAGTCTTGCATTACATCCTCAGCATCCGCATCATTGTTAAGTATTCGAAGAGCTGCATTAAACATAGCTTTATAATAGAGTTTATATAACTCGAGCTGTGCTTTCTGTTTGCCTTTTTTACACTCTTCAATCAGCGAATGATTTATATCGCGATATTTTGATTTATTGAACAACATCTGACTTAATGACTATGCAATTTACGAATTGTTACAGTTTCTAATTCTTTTTTGATTTTCGTGGCCGAAATAGTTTTTGTAATTTTATCGAAAAAATAGTTATAGATGAAACATCCATGGCAAAACAATTTTGACACACAACTTGTCCCGATAGTTATCGGGAGGAGGCGATTATAGTGGATGTTCCATATGACCATTAAAAAACAAATTATAAATATATGAAAAAAGTGGTTGTTTTAGGTGCCGGATTAGTGGGTGCTCCCATGGCTTTGGATTTGGCCAAAGAAAATGAATTTGAAGTTTTGGCGGTCGATTTAAACGATCAA
>JAZDJM010000057.1:0-5687 GCA_043804305.1 Bacteroidota bacterium | reverse complement strand
AATTAATCCATTGAAAAGCACTCTTCGCCATAGCATTTTCTTGTTTTTATTTGTTTTGAGCATCGCTTCAATTCAAAGAGGCAGTGCGCAAACAAGTTTCAAAAACGAAGCCGAATTAAAAACCAAAGCGGCTTCGCTATTTGCAACCGGAAATTATGTTGGAGCTTTCCCATTGTACTCACAATTACTTAGTCTAGACCCTTTAAACCCAGAACTTAATTATAAATTTGCCGTTTGCTTGCTCTACTCCGATAGGTCAAACACCGAAGATCCGATTAAATATTTAGAAAAACTGATCAATAAAATTCCGGATGTTGATTTTTTCTACCATTTGGCTCAGGCATATCATTTGGCATATTTCTTCACTGATGCAATAAATAATTATCGTAAATATATACAGCTTGCCGGCAGTAGAGCCAATAAAGACTATCAGGCCGAACGAAAAATAGTAATGTGCCAAAATGGGATTGAACTATTAAGGTCAGCCACAGAACTTTATGTTCTGCAAAAATCAGAAGTAGATAAGAAAGCATTTTACCGCTCCTACAATTTAAATGATTATAGTGGCCGGATTCTTAATTTACCCGATGAATTTTTAACTAAAACTGACCAGCAAAACAACGATGATAAACTGGCCTATTTCAACCCTACATTAAATCTGTTATTCTATGCCCTTGATAATAAAAATCAAAAAGATATTTATTATAGAGTACGTGAAAAAAGTGGAGAATGGTTACCTCCAATCAGGCTTAACAGCACAATAAACAGCTCCTACGATGAAGATTTTCCGGTCTTAATGCCTGACGGTAAAACCCTTTATTTTAGCTCTAATGGCCATAATACAATGGGTGGTTACGATATTTTTAAGACTGTTTTTGATAGTATATCTCAAGGATGGAGCAATCCGGTAAATCTTGGTTTTCCATTTAATACCCCTGCAGATGATGTACTTTTTATTTCAAATAAAGAAGGAACTACCGCTTGGTTTGCCTCAGATCGCAGCAGCCAAACTAACAAAATTACTGTTTATAAAATTGGAATATTAAAAAAGGAAGAGAATCAGGAAAGTTTAGCCGATGTGTATAAAACTGAAAAGTTAAGCAATGCGGAATTGGGTCTGATTAAAAATATGGCCTCGCTGAACATAAATATCACCGAGAAAAGATTCAATGAAATTCCTATCGATCAAAAAAATAAACCATCTACCCTTATAAGCAACGAGGCGAATAGAATAACGCAGAATATCCGACAAACCAACCTTATAAACATCAACAATCAGTTAACCAACAAAGAAGCTCAGGATAAACTCAACGATAGCGTTAGAACTATCATCAATCAGCTAGACAATAAACTCGAGTTGGTAAAGTCGTATTTTCTACAAACCCAAAGTTTTACAACCAATAAAACGAATCAGGTAAATAAAGCCTATTCCGATTTAGCACTTATATTAGAAAAAGCACAAAAAACACAAGATTCAGAAAGTAAGAAAGTATTGATAAAAGAATCGAATTTATTGCTTTTTAATACATTACGAACAGAATACCAACGTGATAAGTTTGCGCAGATTGAAAAGGATTTAAATACTTTAATAACAAATTATAGAGATATACTTACTCAGGCAAATATTATTTTTGGCGATATTCAAAAAAATGTTTCAATTGCCAATGAGGTCGAAGCGAGGAAATTCATTAAACAACTCGATATCCTTTTAAAAAAGGCACTTTCCGTTCCTAATTATGCACAAATCATAAATTTTAAACAAGGCGAATTAATAAGTCCTGATTTCCCAAATAATTTATTGACCAGTGCCTCTTATGCTAATTTTTACATTGAAAATGAAGCATCGAATACACAACCAATTCTGACTAAAGATCCTCGATTTTCGCAGTATATTCCTGCTTATAAACCAATTGCAAATGTTCAAATCACTCCCCAATTAACGAATCAAGAGCAAACAGTTTCAAAACCATCCGTATCAGGAAGTGAAGTAAAATCTCAAAACACCAGCTCTTCACCAACTGAGAATCAAATAAGAGAAAACATTATTGCGCTAAATAAAAATGTTGATCAGGAATTAGCAGAATTAAAAAAACAATCCTATTTACTTACCGAACAGGCTGCCAGAAAATTAGATGAGTCGAATACCGCTTTGTTCGAATTCGAAAAATTAAAAGAAAGCTATAACAATGGCACTTTTACCGACAAAGATGCTGTAATACAAAAACAAACGGAATCGCAAAACCTACTATATCAGTCATTGGCCATAAAAAGCCTGGCCGACAGAATTGATTCTATGCATCAATCGCAATTAAAAAGAAAGGAAAACACTACCAATCAAATCTTTGCCATTGAACAATCACTTCAAACTAATCAAACCGAAAAGGCATTAGGATTATATAGGGTGCTTGAAAAATCGAATTCTTCAATTTCAAATAATCTAGAATCCCTGATTAAAAACTGGATAGAAAAAGATGTTAAGAATATAAACTCAAAAAAAACAAGTGCCAATCAAGCCTTCGAACAATCGCAAAAACTAACCGATGAATCGTTAAAACTTCTAGTTGAAGCAAAGGAAATCAGAGATGTGTCTATAACCAAAACAAATGCTTTTAAACGGCGGGAGTTGATTCAGGAGGCCGAACAAAAGGAAAAGGAGTCTGTTCAGAAACAAGATGAAGCAGATAAATATATGGCCAAAGGAACAATGTTATATGAAGAAATCAAAAAAGCAGAAGCTTTTGCCCAAATGAATGAAAAGTTCGAAACAGAAAGATTACTGGCAAACAATGAAAAACCTTTAATAAATACTGAAAAGCAAAAAACGATTTTAAATGAAAGATTATCTACAAGGGAGAGTGAAACGCCTCAAGTTGAGAAATCTGACGAAAAAGTTTTGGCTCAAAGTAATTCTCCTAAAATTCAGCTAAAACAAATTCCTGAAACAAATGATCTAATTTCTTATGAAACAAAAAGATTTAAGGCTCATCTTCTGGCCGAAGCATTGGATTTAAATAAAAGAGAAACCGCAAATCTACTAGGTTATGCTAAACAGTTAAGCGGAGAATCAAAGAAACAAAACGAAAATAAAATCGCAAAACTACGATTGGAAGCAGATTCTTTACAGAAAGCATCCTCTCAGGCATTTATGGAGTCGGCAACTATTTACAAGCAATTATCGGATAAGGATAAAAAACAGGCAGACAAAACTGAAATTAATTTCGAAAATTATTTAAAAAATATTCAGGATAGAATAGCGCAATTACTTGAAGATGCTAAGCAGATTGGCAAGCAGGCCAGTTTAGAAAATAATGAGGAGAAAAGAAAAAAACTGCTACAAGACGCTGATAATAAGGAACAAATAGCGATGTATCTGGTTTTGGAAGAATACGAAATAATAGCACAAAGAAATAAGCAAAATTATCGGAATAATGCATTAATCCTTGAAAAACTACTTTTTGAAAATTCTGATAAAAAAGAATTGATGCAGCCGGTTTTTGATCAAATTAATGCCTATGTTGTGGCTGTAGAAAACAAAAGAAATCAGGCTAGAAAACAAGATCTTGCATTTAATATGATTAAAGTTTTATTGCAGGACGCATTCTCAATTGAAGCAAATGCTCTGGATCTTCAGTTAGAGGCAATCCGAATGATGCGTGATAAAGACCTCGAAAGCATGCTTGCATATCAATCAAGCAATAAGCAATCTCCTGCTTCTCAAACAGCAAGTAATCAACGTATTAATTCTGTAAACCAGCAGATTGACAAATCTGAAAATTCTAAAAATCTTGTTGCGCAAAATGAAATTCCAGCAAAGAATACAGTAAATAAAGAGAAAACACTAATTTCAAACGAAGCGAAGAAAGAAACAACGGCCATAATGAATAACGCTAATATTCTGGCTGGAAATATTGCAAAAATTCCTTTGGTTAAAATAGGCTCAGAGCCTGAGAGTGGAATTCAATACAGCGTTCAAATTGCTGCAACATCTGAGTTAAAAAGCACCGAAAGCTTTTTAAATGTAATGGAATTATTTGCCATAAAAGATAAAGAAATTGAATTGTACAGGTATTTTTCGGGAAAGTTCCTATCACTTAAAGCAGCAATTATACGCAGGAATTCATTACAACAGCAAGGCTTTAACGATGCATTTATTAAAAGCTGGAAGGAAGGTGTAATGGTAAGTCTAAATGAAGCTGCCGGTGAACTGGATGAACAGACTTTAGAATTGCTTAATGCTGCCAATATAAAATTACCCGCTATCTATAAAGACATTAATTTTTCGGCAACAAATATTTCTCAATTAAACGGAGCTTATTATTCGGTTCAGATTGGGGTATATAGTCGGCCGCGATCATCTGCACAACTCTTTAATATTCAACCCATTTATCACATTAGATTAAAAAATGGATATTGGGTGTATTTCAATGGGATCTATAAAACGCTTCATGAAGCGGAGTTAAATAAATCAACTATTCAATCAAAAGGAATAAAAGACGCGTTTGTGGTTGCTTTTAACGAAGGTGAAAAAGTATCACTTTCAGATGCAAGAAAAGTTTTAAATGAGGGAGGATCACATCCTTTGGAAGATGATGTTATAATTTTAAGTGAAGCGTCTAAGAAAGTGGATATTCAACTTCAATCACTAATGGAAGGATTAACATCAAATACCAAAATATATAAAGTTCAGATTGGGGTTTTTAAGCATGAGGTTTCATGGGATTGGATGAAATCAAGCAATCAAGATTTAGACAACCACAATATAGAGCAAACACTTAGCAACACTAATAATTACGTTTATACGATTGGAAATTTTAAATCTTATGGGGAAGCATTAAAGTTCAAAAACGAATTTATAATTAAATACGTCAAAGATGCGTTCATCGTTTCTTTTGATAATGGGAAAAAGGTGCAGCTAACTAATAATCAATAGGATTAATGAATTCACTTCTAATTCCGGAAAATTTACTATTTGTTCTACGGGCGATAACTTTTTTGATACTGTTTAGTCTCACCATAAGCCGGGCAATTTCTTGAAGAAGCACAAGATGAAGCAATTAGAGCAATAATAAATAATCCAGCAAGAAATAAAGACAATCGTTTCATAGATTTAAGATTAAATAAAGATATGGACAGGCTAAAATACATAAATATATCTATGCTATCAAAATTAATAATTTTAAACTAAACGGAAATAGACTTCTTTTATTTTCCATCAAAATATTAAGTCTATTTTCAATTTTTAATATTTAGATAATAAATGCAAAAAAATAAGCCGAATATTCACGAAAGCTGGTTCAATATACTTAGAGATGAGTTTGAAAAAGAATATTTTTCAAACTTGAGAAATTTTCTAATTGAAGAAAAAAAGAATCATCAAATATATCCTCCCGGAAATCAAATTTTTGCAGCTTTTGATTATACACCATTTGATAATGTAAAAGTGGTTATTTTAGGACAAGATCCATATCATGGTTATAATCAGGCTAATGGATTGTGTTTCTCAGTAAATCAAGGAATCAAGCACCCGCCATCTCTGGTAAATATCTTTAAAGAAATTGAGACTGATTTGAAAATTCCATATCCCAAAAGCGGCGACCTTACTGCTTGGGCAAAGCAAGGAGTACTTCTTTTAAATGCAACATTAACAGTAAGGGCAAATCAGGCAGGATCACATCAAAAAAAAGGTT
>JAZDJM010000056.1:0-6678 GCA_043804305.1 Bacteroidota bacterium | reverse complement strand
ATCCTGCCTAAAATTAATACATCATTCATCTGAATACTTTCATTTAAGCTCCATCAATAGCGAAAATTATAGCTATAGAGTACTATGCATTGAACAAAATTGGACTGAATTTGCAATTTAAAACTGCTATCGCGATTATTTTGCTTCTTTCAGACTCTCTTTATAGAATATGATTAATCCTGCAACAGTGAGCAAAACACTCAGAATTAACATCCAGCCAGAGGTTTCTTCAACAGTTTCGCTTTCATTTAATTTTGGAATTATGTCGCTCGAACCCGTAAAATATACATAGGTTACTATTAATCCATTGTTAAATATGTGTGCAACTATTGGTATCCATAAATTGCGTGTCCAATAAAAATAATACCCAAACAGAGCACCCATAAATAATCTTGGGAAAAACCCGAAAAACTGAAAGTGTATGATACTAAAAAGTGCCGCTGCAATCCAAATTCCGGCATGAGCGTTGCTGGTAATCCGAATAAAAAGAGGCTGCAATATCCCTCTCAACAATAATTCCTCACCCAGTCCGGCCAAAAGTGCCATCATTAACAGATTAACCAAAAACGATGAAAAAGTATTGCTGTTTAGAAACAATTCGGTTAAATATGCGGCTTCTGATTCCATTTGCCGCATCCATTTTTCGATCGACGCTAAGGATTCGGGTAAATGCATCTTATAATTCATTTCCATAATCCAATTGATAAGCGGAATGCTCACAATGCTTATAATAACAGAAAGGACGATTAAAATTGCTTTTGGGGATAAATTTAATCCAAAATAACTAAACATTTTTCCTGAAACCAGAAAAGCAAAGAGAAAGCTTGATAGAATAAAAAGACCAATCTGACTAATAATCTGAAGGTATTTCAATAAATTAATATTGCTTTCGCTTTCGGCTAAGTCAATACCATTTAAAAGCATAAAGAGATCGCCCTCAACAAATGGAACGGCCACTAACAAACCAAATGGTACAAAAATAAAGAGTGAAGCTAATACAATAAGAAGTAATGCTATTAGTTGTTTGGATGGAGTTAAAATATTAAGAATTGGCATTTTTCCCGCAAATTTAATCTTTTTAGATTGTTGATGCAGGAAATACGCCAGGCCATAAAATATTTTTTAAATAATGTTCTAAAAGCGAATCCTTTTCTCTATATTTGCGTATTAGAGATATATTCTAATATTAAGAATTTTCTAATATTTGGAATGATTTAAAGAATTACAGTATTAATATTCAATGCAATAGGGCAAAAACAAACAGGTATAGTATTCCATAAAATAGAAACTAATTGGTGGTATGAGCAGATTTAAAATATTTGTGGTTGAGGATGATAAAATTTTAGCAAGGCGCATGGCGTACGAACTCGAGCTTAATCCCGATTTTGAAGTAGATATGTTTTACGATGGTGAAAGCTTCTTAAAACACTTAGAAGAAGGCCCTGACGCGATTACATTGGATTACTTATTGCCCGATACGACCGGCGGTGCTATTTTGAAGAAAATATTGGCTTATAATCCGAGTATTCCGGTTCTGATTATTTCCGGTCAGCAAGATGTTTTAACCGCTTTAAATCTAATGAAAAGCGGAGCTTATGATTATCTGGTTAAAACAGATGACATGATAAAGAAGCTTCGCGGAATAATGGCAAATATTCAGGAAAAAGTTTTGCTTGAACGAAAAGTATTTGCCCTCGAAAAAGAAATACGCACAAAATATCGTTTCGACAATTTGATGAAAGGAAAAAGCCGTGCAATTCTGCAGGTATTCGAATTGATGGAAAAAGCCGTACGGAGTAATATTACCATTTCCATTACGGGCGAAACAGGAACCGGAAAAGAACTTGTAGCAAAGTCGATACATTATAATTCCTCAAGAAAAAATCAGGCTTTCGTGGCCATTAATGTATCGGCGATACCAAAGGATCTGATTGAAAGCGAATTATTTGGGTATGAGAAGGGCGCGTTTACCGGAGCCAATCAAAACAAAATAGGAAAATTCGAAGAAGCTCATAAGGGAACTCTGTTTCTTGACGAAATCGGAGATATGGAATTAAGTATGCAAACTAAACTTTTAAGAGCGATACAGGATGGGGAATTTACCCGTTTGGGAAGTAATAAAGTTCAGAAAGTAAATTGCCGATTGATTATTGCCACTCATAAAAACCTGACCCAAGAGGTTAAAAAAGGAAATTTCAGAGAGGATTTATACTATCGGTTGTTAGGCCTTCCTATCCATATTCCACCTTTGCGTGAGCGCAATAACGATATCATACTTTTGGCACAGCATTTTATTAAAAACTTTTCGGAAGAAAATAATATACCCATTAAAGAGCTGAGCATGGGTGCAATTCAAAAGTTAAATGAATATCATTATCCTGGCAATGTTCGAGAATTACAGGCCATAATTGACCTGGCAATGGTACTTTCGAACACCAATATTATCAATGAAAATGATATCAATTTTAACTCGGTGGACGGGATGCACGATTTATTTATTCAGGAATTATCACTCAAAGAATACGATTTGCAAATTGTTAAGGTATTTCTCGAAAAATACCATAACGACATTCCAACTGTGGCCGAAAAACTACAAATTGGCAAATCAACTATTTACAGGATTCTATCGGATGAAAAAAAAGAAAAAACTAGCCGCCGATCTTTAGTAAACCTTCAGAAGTAAACAGCGAAGCAAGTTCCATGCCCTCTTCCAAGAGAAAAGCTGGCAATCCTGCTCTTCGCGATGCTACAATATTTACGTTCAAATCGTCAATAAACAGGCATTGATCAGCAACTAAGTTATTTTCCCGAAGCACATTTTCATAGATTTCCAAGTCTGGCTTCCGCATTCCTATCTGATGCGAAAAATAAATCTTACTGAAAGAATTTAAAAAAGTTTCTTTTTGATTCATTGCCTCTAATTGTGCCATATAGTGTCGGAAATGAATTTGATTGGTATTGCTAAGCAAAAAGAGCCGATAATGTTTCTTTGCATAGGATATAGCCCTTAAACTAGATAAATTATAGTCGATAAGAAGCGCATTCCAGGCAGTATCTAATTCTGCATCAGAAACTGTTTTAGATATGAATTTCCTTATTTCGCCTCGAAAAACAGAAGGGCTGATATTTCCTTTTTCAAATTCTTCAAAAAGTTTTGTTTGAATGGTGTGACCATAAAGCTCATCAAAACTCTGCAATCCCAAATCTGAAAACGCATTTTTAGTCCGCTGATGATCAATAGCATATATTACACCGCCAAAATCTAAAATTATATTTTTTATCATTTATGAAAGAATCTTCTATCTGATAAATAAAAAGCCTGAACAATTCCGGAGAAATATTCAGGCTTTAAATTAAGCGTTTATTTAAAACTCTTCTTTGATTTGTTTTACCCAGGCCTTAATCCGCCCTTCGGTAAGTTCGTCCTGCTGATCTTCATCCAATGCCAACCCAACAAATTTATTATCGTCAACAGCTAAAGAATCGGTAAAATCGTAGCCATTGGTTGGCCATTTACCAACGACAGCAGCTTTAACATCAATAAATGCATTGTAAATTGATCTTAAGCCATCAACGAAATTTGCAGGCCAGAGCACCTGATCTCCCAAACCAAAAAGCGCAACTTTCTTTTTTGAAAAATCACTTTTCTTAATCAGATCAAAAAAAGAATTCCAGGGGCTTGATGTTTTTGTGTCTTGCCAGGTTTCAGCACCTAAAGTTGAACTGCCCACAATGAAATTTGTATATTGTGAAAGCATTTCAGGCGTTAGCTGATCGATGGACAGCATTTTTAAGTCAACGTATTCCTTGGCAACCATTCTTGCAGCGTTTTCAACATTACCACCTTTCGGCCAGTAAATCAATATCGTATTGTTCATTGTATTAAATTTAGAATTAGTCTGTAATTTTTTATTTTATTAAAAACCATGATTTTGATTTTTTAACTCAATTTTGCCACAATAGTCTGTGAACCAACCACTTTTTCGTTAAGTTGTACCTCGATTTGCGAACTGGCAGGTAAATAGAAATCAACCCTTGAACCAAACTTAATGAATCCCAATTCCTCACACTGTTCCACTTCTTTGCCTTTATCTGCATAGCAAACAATTCTTCTGGCTAAAGCACCTGCAATCTGTCGGATAAGGATTTGTTGGCCATTTTTCATTTGTAAACCAATGCTCGTCCGCTCATTTAAAGTAGATGATTTTGGATGCCAAGCCACTAAATGCTTACCGGGATGATATCTAAAATAGTTGATAGAACCAGAAACCGGAATCCAATTGATATGAACATTAGTCGGCGACATAAACACCGAAACTAATTTACAATTTGTTTTAAGAAATTCTTCTTCAAACACTTCTTCGATGGCAACAACTACTCCATCGGCTGAAGATAAAATACAATTTGGTTTTTGCTCGAAATTTCTGTTGGGAACCCGAAAAAAATAAACGATTCTAAAGTACATAAAAATTAGAACCGCTGTTATTATTACTCGCAGCCAAACCGGAGATTGGACAAAACTCAGGAATACAAAAAGAAAACCAAACAGCACTAAAAAACTGATTGCAATAGTAGCGTATCCTTCTTTATGAAATTTCATTGACCAAAATTAATACAGAACCCGCTAATAGTACATTTTTAATTTACAAAGCAATAACTCCCAAATTAACAAATTAACAATTTTTTCAGTCCTTTTGATTATGCGAGCAAATATAGAAAAAAAACAATAAAAGGCAATGCAAAATTAGCGGCATCAAATCGATCGAGTACACCACCATGGCCGGGCATGATGTTTCCGCTATCCTTTACCAATACGTTTCTTTTTAACATCGATTCTATTAAATCGCCAAAAATAGCAGCAGGTATTATAATTAAAGAAAGAATCAACCAGTTAATCAGATCGAGAGAGGGTAAATAGTTGCCCAATAAAATTGCCACTCCAATCGTAGCAAAACCTCCGCCAATAGTTCCTTCCCATGATTTTTTAGGCGAAATTCTTTCAAACAGCCGGCGTTTTCCAAAAGCAGAACCAAATAAATACGCAAATGTATCATTTGACCAAACGAGAACAAAAACTCCGGTAAGTATCCATGGATCAAAGGACTGAGTGTTATCAAGCGGATAATGATGAACAAAATGATAAAGTGAAAATGGAACAGCAACATAAATTGTTCCTAATATCTGAAACGCAATTTGCGTAAATGCCTGATTGTTATTTTTATATAATTCAACAATAAAAATTAGAAAAAACAACGGAAGAAGAATCAACAGGAAAACTGCCTCAATCCAATTGAAAGCATAAGCAGTTATTAAGCTGTAGGTTAGCAGTCCTACAATAATCCCGATGCGGCTTTCCTTAATTATCGAAGCATTTACGAATAAACGAAAAAATTCATACAAACCAATGGCGGTGAATACTAATAAAACAATTGCAAGAGCAATAGGATGCCAAAAAACAGAGCCTAAAACAACAATAGCAAAAACTGCACCCGCTAATGTACGAACGAAAAGCGATTTAAACATATTATTCGATTATATCATCCACAAAGAAAACATAAATTTCTTTTGGACCATGCATTCCCATCACTAAAGTTTTTTCAATATCGGCGGTACGGCTGGCACCCGTAATCTGAGTTATCATGCTGGGCAATTTTCCATTGTATTTTTCCCGCATGCTGATTAAAGCATCTTTAGTTTCAGGAACCAACTGTGATGCATAGGCAATAACCAGATGCTTTTGAGGAAAAAAATTAAGTTTTCTGCCTGAAGGCATTGCTGATGAAACCATAACTGAGCCAAAGCGGGCAATTAGAAATTCGCAGGAAGTCAAACCGGATTTCAAAGCCTTAAAATCTTCAGCCTTATCTGTATATTCAACGCCTATAGACTGTAGAAAGGTTTTAAGTTCAGGCTCCACACAAAACAAAGGCTGAATATTTTCGATTGTCGCAAATTGCTTAAATATTGCTCTTAAATCGCCCTCATCTTCACAATAAATAAATTTTCCTCCTAAACCGGTAAGTTCCTGTGCAAAATTTAACGCCAAAGACTCATCAAGCGGTTTAAACGTTTTCGAATCCATATCAACGTTTGAATATGGATTAGGCGTTCTTCCTAAAAGAGAATTCCGAATACTCTTCAAAACTTTCTCGCGCGATGTTGTTTCGTCCATATTTGTATTCTTTGAAATATGCTGCAATTTACCTATTTTTTCTCAGGCTCAGCATCAGAATTTTGCTCAGAATCTAAATTAGCTGTTTCATTCGTTAATGTACCATTGCCATTTTCAACTCTAACACTTATGTGCTCTTTCCCCTCATCCCAAGGACGCTCACCAAAAACAGCAACAAGATCTTCTCTAAAGATTACCTCTTTTTCAATCAAAACCTTGGCAAGTTTACTTAAGCCCTCTTTATTTTTCTCAAGTATATCTACCGCTTTTTTATACGCTTTTTCAACCAATTTTTGAACCTCGCTGTCGATAATTTCGGCAGTTTTTTCACTAAAAGGTTTGTTAAACTGATATTCCTGTTGTCCGGTTGAATCATAAAAAGAAATGTTTCCAATCTTTTCGTTCAATCCAAAATAGGCCACCATATTAAAAGCCTGACGGGTAACTTTTTCTAGATCGTTTAGTGCACCGGTGGAAACTTTTTTAAACACAACCTGTTCTGCTGC
>JAZDJM010000055.1:0-8329 GCA_043804305.1 Bacteroidota bacterium | reverse complement strand
CACCAAACAACGATTCACTTTCTCCTGTAATTGCATTTATTAAAACCGATTTGCAGTACCTAATTGAAACATTTAAATGGCAAAGCCTTTCAGATTAAGGCCCTATTGCAATTTATCCCGTTTAAGTTATTAACAAGCATTCTATTTTTGTTAACATTTTCCAAAAATCATTATATTTGCTATCTTTTATTTAAATTACAGTTTTTCAGTTAAATAAACTGATTCTTAATGAGAATTATTCAAATCGTAATACAATTAATAAATTAGGAATATGGAAAATAATGAAATGATGGCTTTAGGCATGATTGAAACAAGAGGTTTTGCTGCAATGGTTGAAGCTTCAGATGCTATGGTAAAAGCAGCAAAAGTTGATTTGGTAAGTTATGAAAAAACAGGTGGCGGTTATGTTACAGCTATCGTTCGTGGCGATGTTGCATCCGTTCGTGCTGCTGTTGATGCAGGCTTAAGAGCCGCTGAAAAAGTTGGAGAAATTGTTTCTTCACATGTAATTCCAAGGCCTCATCAAAATGTTGATTCCGCTTTACCGCTGGGAAGAAACAAAAAATAAAATGTAAATAATGACTGATTCTAAATCACATATCGATCTAAGAACCTATATCTTTCTGGATTCTTTGCAACTGCAAATGGCTTCCTATATAGCCACAGTTTCCCGCGGATTTCTTCCGGTTGCAGGCCAGTCGAGCTGCATTATCGAAATCGCACCGGGTATCGAAATCAATACCTTAACCGATGTTGCCATCAAAGCAACCGATGTAAAACCGGGAATGCAAATCGTTGAGCGCGCTTTTGGCATGCTTGAGGTTCATTCCGACGATCAGGGAAATACCCGTCAGGCTGGCGAAGCTGTTTTAAATGCAATAAATAAATCTGAATCTAACCGCATAAGGCCAAGAATCCTGACCAGTCAGTTAATAAAAAACGTTGAAGATTATCACGCCCAATTGATTAACCGTAATCGCTGGGGAATGATGCTGCTTCGTGGCGATACCTTATTTGTTTTGGAAGTTGAGCCCGCCGGTTACGCTTATTATGCTGCAAATGAAGCCGAAAAATCTGCCAACATCAAAATTATTGATGTCATGGGATTTGGAAAATTCGGCCGTGTATATATTGGAGGCGCTGAAGCCGAAGTACTTGAATGCAAAACGATAGTTGAAAAACGATTGGCTGAAATTTCGGGTAGAGAAGATTATTCATAATTAATACAGGAGAAAACAAAATGTCTGATTATAATACAGAAGCATTAGGAATGATAGAAACCAGAGGATTTGCTGCAATGGTAGAAGCCTCTGATGCAATGGTAAAAGCTGCAAAAGTTGATTTGGTAGGTTATGAAAAAACCGGTGGTGGCTATGTTACAGCAATCGTTCGTGGCGATGTTGCCTCCGTTCGCGCAGCGGTTGAAGCCGGCCTTGCTGCTGCAGAAAAAGTTGGCGAAATAGTTTCCAGCCATGTCATTCCGCGTCCGCATGCAAATGTCGACAGCTCCTTGCCATTGGGCCGCACCAAGAAAAAATAATTTATTATGATTTTAGCTAAAGTTGTAGGTACTGTTGTTTCCAGCCAGAAAACTGAAAAGATGCAAGGCATGAAACTGCTGTTGCTTGAGAAAATCGACCCAATCAACCTGAAAGGCAAAAACGATTTTGTGGTTGCAATGGATGGCGTTGGAACAGGGAAAGACGAAATTGTGTTTTACGTCTCGGGAAGTAGTGCCCGATTGGCAGAAGCAACCCTTGGTTTACCAACCGACGCAACCGTTATTGCAATTGTTGATGTTATCGAGCACAATGGCACTATTACTTTTCAAAAACAATAGATAAATGATTTTAGGAAAAGTAGTCGGGACAGTAACAAGCAGTACCATCGCCATTCAAATTTCAGGTGGCAGGTATTTATTGATAAATAAATGCAATCAGCAAGGCCAGGTAAAAAATGATTTCTTAATTGCACTCGATTTGGTAAGCGCCGGAAATGATGAAATGGTGTTGATATCTGAAAGTACATCCGCAAGAGAAACCAAAACAACAAGCAATCAGGCTGTTGATGCCATTATTGTAGGAATTATTGATTTGATTGATGAAAACAACCGGGAGGTTTATAGAAAATGACAGATAAAAACAATATTATTGTCCTCGGAGCTATCGAATTTAGCAGTATTGCCATAGGTTTACTGGCTCTTGATCAAATGGTTAAGGTGGCGCCCATACAAATTATTGATGCACGCACCATCAGTTCCGGAAAATACCTGGTTATTTTTAGCGGCGATGTAGCTTCAGTTGAATATGCCTACCGGGCAGGAGACGAAACCGGAGGAGATTATGTAGTGGATAAACTTTTTCTCTCGCAAATTCATCCGGATGTTATTCCGGCAATTGGAAACACCATCAATATTGGCGAATGGGAAACGATAGGGATAATCGAAACCTTATCCATAGTTTCCGGAATAGAATCAGCTGATAGCGCAGCGAAAGAAGGCGGTGTAAAAATCATCGAAATACGTTTGGCCGATGGTTACGGCGGCAAATCCTATGTAAAAATGATGGGAAGCCTAGATGCTGTTCAAGCTGCTGTAAAAGCAGGATCTGCAAAAGCAAAGGAAAAGAAACAATTGGGCATGGAAACAATTATTCCTCAACCGCATAAAGAAATTAAGCCCTTCTTTATGTCTTAAGTATTGAATAAATGGATCATTTAGAAGAAAATATTCGGCAGTTGGTTAGAGAAGCTTTAAAAGATTTAAAGCTGAATGCTGATCAGGAGACAAAATCGGACAAGCCCGGAATTTTTACAAATATGAATCAGGCTGTGGATGCCGCTCAAATAGCCTTCCACGAATTAAAAAAACTAAGCCTTGAAACCCGTAAAGATATCATCGAAAATATTCGAAAAATATCTAAAGATAATGTGGTATTGCTGTCTAAAATGGCAAACGATGAAACAGGAATGGGACGATGGGAAGACAAAGTTATCAAAAATAATCTGGCCATCAGAAAAACTCCGGGCGTAGAAGATGTACTGCCTGAAACTTTTTCGGATGACCACGGCATTACTTTAATGGAGCGCGCTCCTTACGGAGTGGTTGGTTCCATATCGCCAAGCACCAACCCTACGGCTACCATCATCAGCAATTGTATCGGTATGATAGCAGCAGGCAATTCGGTGGTTTTTAATACGCACCCATCGGCAAAGAAAGTTTCTGCCTTATTGGTAAGTCTTTTAAATAAAGCCATAATCGATGCCGGAGGGCCAAAAAATCTGGTTACCTGCATTGAAACACCTACACTCGATTCGGCCCGCGAAATGATGAGCCATCCAAAAATTGCTCTTTTGGTAGTGACCGGCGGACCGGGAGTTGTTAAAGCAGCCATGAAAATGGAAAAGAAAACCATAGCCGCAGGCCCGGGAAATCCGCCTTGTGTTGTGGACGAAACTGCCGATTTGGTTAAAGCCGGAAAAGATATTGTTGCTGGAGCAAGTTTTGATAATAATCTAATCTGCATTTGCGAGAAAGAAACCATTGTTGTGGATGCTGTTGGCGATAAGTTAAAAGCCGAAATGATTAAAAACGGCGCTTACGAACTGAACAGGGAACAGATTCAAAAAGTAACTCAACTTGTGATTACCGATCCCGGAAAACCCGGTCACGAAGGCGCTACAAATAAGGATTTTGTGGGTAAAAATGCTTCGGTCATTGCCAAAGCAATCGGGCTGAATATTCCTGAATCTACACGCCTGTTACTTTGCGAAGTTGATGCCAATCATCCTTTGGTTTGGACAGAACAATTGATGCCGGTTATGCCTTTTGTACGTGTTCCCAATGTTGATGATGCCATTGATTTGGCAGTAAGGTGTGAACATGGATTCAGACATACGGCCATTATGCACTCTCATAATATTGCCAAACTAAGCAAAATGGCAAAAGTAATGGATTGCTCCATTTTTATTAAAAACGGCCCAAGTTATGCCGGGCTTGGAGAAGGTGGTGCCGGATTCGCATCTTTTACAATTGCCAGTCCTACGGGCGAAGGAGTTACACGCGCCAGAACCTTCACCAGAGAAAGGCGTTGTACTTTGGTCGATTTTTTTAGAATTATCTAATTCCATAAATATGAAGTTTGGTAAAATAATAGGCAGAGTTGTTAGCTCACAAAAAGTGGAATCATTTGAAGGATTGAAACTCGTTTTGGTTCAGCCTCTTGACGAAAAGCTAAATAATGCAGGTGATGCAATTGTTGCCGTTGATACACTTCAATCGGATATCGGACAGATTATCTACTATGAAACAAGTAAAGAAGCAAGCCGGATAATTGAAAAGGAAATGAATCCATGCGATGCAGCCATTATGGGTATCGTTGATGATATACATTTAATCAAGCACGAATGAAGCTGGGTAAAGTTATAGGAACAGTAGTTGCCGATACAAAGGCAAAAGGCTATGAATCAAAAAAAATCCTGGTCATTCAGCCGCTTGACGGTGATCAAAAACCATTGGGAACTTCATTTTTGGCTATTGATGCTGTTCAGGCCGGAGTTGGCGACCTTGTAATCACTATTGAAGAAGGAAATTCTGCACGGCAAGTCATAAATGATGCAGATGCATTGACTGTAAAAACAGTAATTGCCGGAATAGTTGACGAAGTATCAAAATGACAATAAACAATAAACGACGAAATAAAACAAGAAATCTGCAATCGCAGAACCGAAGGGCTTTTGCAAACACTACTAAAAATATGGTTAAATCAGAAGATAATACGCTTAAAGACCGGGTAAAAAGAGTTGCAATAGGAGCTGATCATGGCGCATATGATGCCAAGGAAGCTATAAAAAAATATCTCGAAACTGTTGGTTATAAGGTATTTGATGTAGGAACAACAAACAGAACCGACAAAGTGGATTACCCTGATTTTGCCCTTGCCGTAGCAAAAAAAGTAGTGAACGGAGAATGTGAAAGAGGAATCATGCTCGATGCAGCAGGAATTGGCTCTTCAATGGCCTGCAATAAAGTAAAAGGGATAAGAGCCGCCTTGTGCTGGAACGAAGCAACCATAAAAAACAGCCGCGAACATAACAATGCCAACGTATTGACTATGGGGAGCCTACAACACAGCGTTTCTGACATGTGCAATATGAGTAAAATATGGCTCGAAACCCGTTTTGAAGGCGGCAGGCATTGGCCAAGAATTAATAAAATGATGTCTATTGAAAGAATGTAAGAAAAAATGAAGGAAGACGAATTGATTGAAAAAATTACGAAAGAGATTCTTTCGAAACTTGAAAAAATGAATAAAACAGATGTTTCCGACAAAGGAAATTCTTCTGCTCAAAATACAGTACCAAAATTAATGTCTGCTCAGGAATTGGCTGGATATATCGATCATACTTTACTAAAACCCGGAGCTACCGAAAGTCAGTTTAAGCAGTTATGCGATGAAGCGCTTCACTATAAATTTATGTCGGTTTGTGTAAATTCATCCTGGGTTCCCTATGTTGCAAAAAAATTAAGGGGAACTTCCGTAAAAGTATGCTCTGTGGTTGGATTTCCATTGGGCGAGATGGACACCAGAAGCAAAGCCTTTGAAACCAGAAATGCCATAGCCAATGGTGCTCACGAAATAGATATGGTTATCAATACCAGCGCATTAAAATCAGGTAACTTAAAACTGGTTGAAGAAGATATTCGTGCAATTAAAAGAGCATGCAGAAGTACAACCATTTTGAAAGTTATCATCGAAACCTCCTTATTGACTGATGCCGAAAAAGTAATTGCCTGCGAAATTTCCAAGAAAGTCGGAGCCGATTTTGTTAAAACAAGTACCGGTTTTACCGGCGATGGAGCAACAGTTCAGGATGTTGCACTTATGCGCAGAGTAGTGGGCCCAAAAATTGGGGTGAAAGCCAGTGGCGGTATCCGCGATTATAAAACTGCTGTTGCCATGATTAATGCAGGAGCCAATCGTATTGGTGCCGGTGGAAGTGTGGCCATTGTTACAGGTGCTACGGCTGCTGGGAATTATTAAACTTTGGCATAGTTCAAATTTTCTTTACACTTGATATTATTTCGGGTAGTATCTTTGAAATTACAAGTGTTTTTTTATTTAAAGCTTCAACTTTATCAGTTAACACGTATTTCCTGACTTCGACAATGCGTCACCCATTTTGATGTGTCGAAATTATATACGATTTTTATTCAGGGTTTTGCAAAACACGCAAATAATGCCAAAATGAATTATAAAATCCAACATATCTTAGGTATACTACCGATAGGATAGCTGTTTAGACTAAACTCGGTTTATCGAGGTTGGGCTATTACAGCTATCACATCGGTATGAAGAGTAACAAAGTCAGGTAACCTGCGGGCATATCAAAAAAAAATTGGCATTTATTTTACTGCAACTAAGATTGCGAGAGATTTTTAAAAGGGGAAAAACTATCTTTGTTTTAATATTTGCATTTTTATCCCATTAGGGCTTTAATATTAATAAAAATTATAGACAAGCATAACATATTGGTATAATTTGTTGATTCTCTAAGGGAAACATGATATCATCTATTCTGCGTTTTTATTAAAATCTATACCCTACGGGCAAATCATTATTTGTATTTTTAGCCCGTTAGGGCTGTCTCTTTTTGTCAAACTATTTCAGGACCAGACATATTTCCTCAGAATAAAAAATTTGATTAAATTTGACAGAGGGAAACTATATAGAGTTTTTAATTGAGCTCTTGTATAATTACAAAATTTCATGTAGGTTTGATGATTCACACATAAACTTGTGGCAATATGAAAGTTCTGATTGTTGATAACAAAAACGAAAATATAGATTTTCTTACTTTTTTGCTTCGAAGAAATAAATTTGAGGTTTCATTTACATTTAATGGCAAAGAAGCAATTAAAGAACTTAAATCAAAGCATTTCGATCTTATAATTTCGGATGTTTTAATGCCCGTAATGGATGGGTTTCAGCTTTGCTATGAATGCAAAAATAATGAGCGGTTTAAGCGTATCCCTTTTGTTTTCTATACGGCTACGTTTATTTCTGAAGAAGATGAAGCATTTGCAATGGCTCTAGGAGCTGAAGCGTATATCAAAAAAACAACAGACTCAATTCAATTTCTGAAAACAATAAAAGAAGTAGTTCAAAACTTAAAACCATATAATCAATTAAGCGAAAAATTTTCGGTTACTGATAAAACTGTTTATTTAAAACTATATAATGAGCGCTTAATCAATAAACTGGAAAAAAAGGCTTTGGATCTGGAAATATTGACAACGGACTATCATAATCTTTTCAATAATGTAAACGATATGATATTTTCATTGGATGAAACCGGTCATTTTCTGGAAGTCAGCAAAAGATGTGAAGCATTTGGATATATACCGGAAGATTTAATTGGAATAAATATCACTTCCATAATCGTCACAAAAGATAAATCACTTTTAAGTAAACATATTGAACAAACAAAAAAATTAAAACTAAATTCACAAGAAAATTTCGAGTTTGAATTAATCAGAAAAGACAATAAAAAAGCTATTGTTGAGCTTAGTCTGTCTACAGTTTATGAGGACAAAGATTTTGTAGGCATATATGGTATCATTCGTAATATTACGGCTCGAAGAAGATCGGAAGAAGCAAAAGCTCAGCTAGATGCCTTTAATCAAGCATTGATAAAATCCATACCCTTCGGAATGAGTATTGTCGATGAAAAAGGGAATCTTCTTTTTATGAATGAAATCTTGAGTAAATTGTATGGTAAATCAGCTATTGGTACAAAATGCTGGGATCTGCATATCGGTGATAATAAACAATGCAAAAATTGTCCTTTAAATAGTAATCTAAAAATTGGAGAAACAGAAGTAATTGAATCGCATGAAATAATTGAAGGAAAAGTTTTTCTGATTAGTTATACAGCTATGATGTTCAATGGGAAGAAAGCCCTAATGGGAGTATTTCAGGATATAACTTCAAAAAAACAAATGGAATTAAGACAAGAAATCCTTCACAATATAACTAATGCCGTTCTAATTACAGATAATCTTAAAGAATTATTGCAGTATATTTTTTCTGAACTTGGAAAAATAATGAAAACGAATAATTTTTATATCGCTCTATATAACGAAAATACAAAAATGCTCGAGGTTCCATATTCCAATGATAAGATAGATCTGGATCTTAATTGCTTTTCACCGGAAAAAACGCTTACGGGATATGTTTTAAAAACTCAAAAATCTTTATACGCGGATAAAAAAGTATTTCAAGAATTAGAAAAAAAAGGAGAAGTTGAGCATATCCGAACAGCTTCAAAC
>JAZDJM010000054.1:0-2325 GCA_043804305.1 Bacteroidota bacterium | reverse complement strand
CCCGCTGATTTGGATATTGTTGCGGTCGATAATCCCGATTAAATTACTTAATTTATTATTTCCGGCAAACATGACCGATTCCCATAAATTCCCCGATTGGTGTTCCGCGTCCGACATCGCGCAATAAGTTATGAATTTTTTTCCGTCCATCCGAGCGCCGTAAGCAATGCCGGCCGCTTCTCCCAATCCGGAACCAAGTGGACCGGATGTTGTTTCAACTCCCGATAGCATATTTCTTTCGGGATGGCCTTGCAACCGCGAACCGAATTTTCTCAAGGTCTTTAACTCATCAACTGGAAAATATCCGGAATGAGCCATGGCCGCGTAACGGACAGGACAAATATGGCCGTTTGACAGAATTAATCTGTCGCGTTCCGGCCAGTCGGGATTTTTCGGATCATGATTCAATATATGAAAATATAAAGCGGTAAAAATATCCGCCATTCCCAAAGACCCGGCAGTGTGGCCAGAACCGGCTTTAACCAACATTTCTATAATTGACTGGCGGATTTTGTTTGCCGTCAGTTCGAGATTTTTTATCTTATCGTCATGAATGTAATGAGACATCTTCAGAGATTATTTTGATAAAACACTTTTAAATTCGGCTATTGCTTGGCCAATATCAGGGGCGGACAAAATGCCGGTGCCGACAACAAAGATATCGACGCCTGTTTTTTTTAACTGATAAATATTTTCAATCGTTACGCCGCCGTCAACTTCAATTTTAATACCTGAGCGATTATGCCGCAATAGTCCGATTTTTGCCATTGTTTCAGGAATAAACTTTTGGCCGCTGAAACCCGGAGTAACCCCCAAAAACATCACTGAATCAACTTCTTCCAGCCATGGGCTTATGTTTGAAAACGGCGTTTCCGGATTTAAAGCCAGCCCAACTTCAATTTGGGCCTGTTTGCATTTTTTAATAATGATTTCAATATCCTCCGGTGTGCAGGTCTCAATATGAAAAATAATTCTCTTTGGCTGAAGCTCAATCCATTTATCAATAGTTTGCTGCAATCTTACTATCATTAGGTGAAATTCAACATTAGCCGATTTTGTGAAATAAGAAAGCATATCAGGACTAATATTGGTTTTACTGGTAACAAACTCACCGTCGGTAATGTCAACTTGAACCCAATTGTCAAATTCAGCCAAAAATGGCTCAAGTCTTTCAAACTTTTCCTTTAACTCTTCAAAATCGTTGTATAAATTTTTATCAGACACTATTAATGCCGGAATAATTTGAGACATAGTTTTCATCAACGAATTACGAATTTAATTACGAATAAACGAATAAAATTATAAACGAATAACGAATTTTTTACTAATCAAAATTCACAATTCTTTTAAATTTAACTCCAGTTGACCCAAAATTTACTAATATCGAAAAAGTTTTTAGCAACCACTTTTTCATTAAATACTACCGGACAAAAAACTTGTTCAATAACTTTTAATCCTTTTCCCTTAAACGCTTCGGCTAATGCTCGCTGATAATACTTCTCATGATGGCCGCTTCCTAAACTATTATGCACGTCAAAAGCGCAGCCGACGACCTTATAACTCAAATCAGGATATATTAAATCGCCGCGTTTTAATTCTGGTTTAATCATTTAGTTGATATTCCCAGCCTGGTTGCCAAGCCTTTCTTTTCCGCCAATCTTCAACAAAAGCTTGCTCCCAGGTCTTATTTTTAAGCAAAACGTCCAAGGCAAGTTGCGGAGCTTTGTGAGCGATTACAGCAATATTTTTTCCATTGTAGTTTTCTTTCAGAAATTTAAGAAAATCGGCAATTCTGGTCTTAACATCTTCGTAACTTTCTCCCTCCGGAAATCTTTCAATGATATGTTTTTCTTGTAATGATTCGACTACTGCTGAGGGCTTGCCATTATATATTCCATAATTACATTCCTTTAATCTATCATCAATTAAAATCGGGACAATCCCTTCAAAAGTCAGCTTAGTAGAATCAACGGCTCTTTTTAAATCTGAACAAAAAACAATATCAAACTTTTTATCTTTAATCTGATTTTTAAGATCAATCGATTGTTTTATCCCTAATTTGGAAAGTTCAACATCTGACCATCCGGAAGATATATCTTTTTCGTTGTCAATTGTTGTCCCATGGACAAAATAGGTTATTTTAATTGACATAGTTTGTATTTTATTAATTCGTATAATTCGTTATTCGTTGATGTTTTCATTCGTTTATTCGCAACAAGATTCGTTATTCGTTGATGGGAGTTCTCAATCTGCTTAACTCCTCGCGGACAACGAGTCTATCGTCCCAAGGATAACTTTTGCCGCCAATAATAATTGACTGCTCCG